>NZ_JCACKG010000206.1:0-75539 GCF_059505265.1 Myxacorys chilensis
TAGAAAACGAATCCGTGAATGGCGATCGATTACGATTGTTAGCGATTGGAACACGTGAAAGAGTAACCGAAACGATACACACATTGTATGTGTTGGGCTATGCAGAAGCGGGGGCTTGGAGTCCGGTTTTACCTGTGCCCAACTCAACTGAGGTGATGAGTATCTTGACGAAGCAGCGATTAGCGCAGAGCGCAACTCCAAGGGAATCAAGATAAGCATCTGGAGAAGGTGTCGCAGAGGCTCATCTCTTAATCGAGTGGACTGCGAACACCTTTTCCACCTCAGTTAAGACATGGGTATAGATCATGGTAGTTTTGACATCTTTATGTCCTAGCAGTTCTTACACCGTCCGAATATCGTAGCCATCCTCTAACAAGTGAGTTGCAAAGCTGTGGCGCAGGCTATGGCAACGCACTCAGCGCCTGATTTTGAGTTGAAGCTGTCACCTTTTTGGAAACTGCTAGATGGGTGAGAAACGCTTCGATCTCTGGAACTCCCATCTCTTTCGGATGTTGTTTGTTGTGAAAGAGGATATAGCGACGAATCCAGTAAACATAACTTTGTTCGGTTCGATAGGAGTAATGTTTGAGGCGAATCACATCCCGAACTTGATCCAACAGCTTTCTAGGACGGGTTTCCATAGATAGAGAAGTCAACATTTAAGTACTAACGAACTAATCATAAGGTCATGCCTAAAAATGGGTAGTAAAGATTTGCTGAAGAAATAGCAATGCGCTTCACAAACGGGACTAATATCCAAACAGTTGATCTGTATAATCTGCTGCACAGGGGTATTATACAGATCTCTGTCTGTCTAATCACCTATATTCGGGGTGTTATACAGATCTCTGTCTGCATATCGTTCTAATTCAGCGTGTTATACAGATCGCTGTCTGTCTAATCACCCATTTTGGGCAGATACACAGACGCTAATCTGCATAACGTTCTGATGTAAGGTGTTATACAGACCTCCATCTTTATAAGATCCCGATTTAGGGTAGATATACAGAATAGAGTGGAGCGGATCTATCTAAAAAAGAGTTAGGCTGCTTAGCTTATCTACTGAGAGGCAGTTGTAAAACTATCTGTTGGAGCTTGGTATCAAGCTTCCGGGTTATTGGCTAGGACATTTACAGCAAAAATGTTACATAAAGCAAGTTTTACAGTCTCATTGACTGATACAGGAGAAGTTTATGGATCTTGAAAAGCTGACCCAATCCATTTGCACATCCATTAAAGCTGGGAAGTACACTGATGCCAAAATTATGGTTGATCATCTTCCATCAGCTGGAGGAGAGATCAACGAAAAGATTACTGCCTTATCTAATATTGCCGACCAGTATATAGAAGCCGAACAGTTCAAAGCTGCAAGAGAAGTAGCAGAAAAAATTTACGCACTTCCGAGACAAAGCTATGGAAATGCAGCTGAAATTAATAATCTGAGGCTCAAAGAGTTTTCTAGGATTATTTGTGAGCTTATAAAATATAAAAAACTTGAAACTCCGTTGACGTGGGTATTGCAGTTTGTTTCTGGTTTTGACGCAGACCCATCGACACAAGTTCAAGAGTTTACTAACATCACGTGCTGGTATATAAAAACTAGACAGTTTAAGGATGCAAATAGTTTAGTCAGTAGCATTCTTGTAACTCGTGTTGACGAAACTGAGAAAATTGCTGCACTCACCAGAATCTCACAAGAATTTTTATCTGCTGAACAAGCTAATGAAGCATTGCAGATTGATAGGATTATTGCTGGTCGGCGGTAGCGCAACCCAACAACACATTGGAGCGGACAGTTGAAAGCTCTTTGCAGGGTGCGGAAGATGCCTATTGCCGCTCAATTTAGCCGTTAGCTTGCTCCACATCAAGTCCTTCACTCGCCCTTTGAGGCTGTCTATCAACCGAAAGCTTCCAGAAGATGGTCGGCAATGGCAGTAGTAAGGGGTATCGGTCAAGCCGAAAGCACTCAGGAGGCGATCGATAAGGCAGTATTGGGGAGCGGTCGATGCGTTGCTCAGCTAACTCGACAGTGCAAGGAATTGAGAGGCGATCGCATCCGCGTTCAAGTTCATTTGTAACCGCTGACCTTGGTCGTTAGCCTGCTTAGTGAGGATTTGAAGGTATCTAGCTTAGATTAGGTTTGTTTTGAGTAAACGATAGTCCCTGATAGAAGAATTTGATAAGATGGCGGGAAATATCAAGGTTGTATAAGCTGGTCTATCCTTAGTCACTCTCTATCTACCACAACTAGCGAACCATCATGAATAAGCTAAAAAGTGTTATTACCAAGCCTTGGTGGAGGATATATAGTCATATTAGAGGTAAGAGAATAGTTCAAACGAGGGAACAAACCATAACTCATTTGTTGGGGTTCTATCTATTTTCTGTTATTCTTTCCTTCCTCTTAGCAGCAATAAGTATTTGGAAAATCCCAATTGAACAGGGTGTCCTCGGAGTTATTACTACTGCAACTTTAGTCGTCTTGGGATACGACTTTGTCAAGGATGTGATAGCGACCGAATTTGATGCTGCAACTAAAAACATTGAAGAGGGTGTAAGAAATGAGTTCCGCCAAGAGATACAGTTACTCCAAATTCAGTTGAAGAACTCGAATATTAGACAACGCTTGGATCAAAATTATCTCTCTTATCTGAAGCAATCTCTTGGATATGAAAATCTAAAACTTCAAGAAGTAAACTCAGAATTAAAAGAAGCATATTCTGAAGATAGGCTTGCATTTGGGAAAAAGTTAGATGAGGAATTTAGAAATAGTAAAGCATCAAGAGAGGTAAGGTGCGTTATCCAAGATTTAAACAAAGAGTTTCTACAGCAACTTGCTATACAGGGTATCGTCGATGGGCTTGAATTGGAACTCAAGGAGGTTCTTGAAAGGACTAGAGCAGGAAATGATCTTCATTCACTAAGAGTTGATATATATGCATATCTTAGCGCTTGGCTAGTTTGCAGCATTGATAACGATCTGGGATTCCTCATGCCGATACAGCCTATTGGCATGAGATACATGAATAAAGTTGGTGCCCCTGATAAAGAAACCTATAAAAAAATTATTGGGGCGATAGCAGACTGTATTCTAACCAACCAGTTCAAAAATCTTAGCTCTTATCCAGAAAACGATCCTTTATCTTCAGAACTTACCAGGATTACAGTCGTCAATTATCTAAATCAATTTATTGAATTGATTGACCAATATTCTTACAGTGAAACTGCAAAATCCTAGCGGCTTACAAGATTTAACCCTCTGATATTCATGATTCAGGCTTTTTGTAAAAGCTATCAGGATCAAAATCAATTTGCTCACTTTCCAAAGCGTCATATATACGTCGCTTATACTCGTCTAACTTCTCTGCAATCACAGCAAGCGTCTCCTCATCATTTTCAATGTTTGATGCTAGTTGCTTGAGTAGATCACTGAAAGTTTGATTTCCTTCAATTTCTAGATCTGCTTGAGCAATTAAACTTTTAATCTCTTCGTAATTAGGCATTGCGCTAATACTCTCACCTACAATTTCAAAAACTATAGAAATGAAAACTTTCGCTTTTGCCTTCTGATCATTGGAACTCATACAAGTACTATCCTGAAATGAGAGACATATAATTCTCCACAGGAGAGCCTCAAGAATCAGGATAATCTGTCTTGCTTTATTGAAATTTAAGTAACTACAGCAGATAGGCGAAGTCGAAGCAAATGCACTTTATTTAGTACATTAGCACTAATCTTCGCCATTGCACCAAACTCTCGGTAAATTTTAAGTAAAAGCTTGGAAGAGTTACTGTGAGACCTGGAGGTAAACTTAGTGGTGTTCTATCGTGGCGAAAGCAAGCTAACAATTACGGTGCAGCGGATTGACCGAAGCCGCTTGGGTGGGATACAAAGATTTTGGCAACCGTTGACCGCAACCGTTAGCCTTTTTGATTTTCAATCAAGTTATCAACCAATGTATGGATAAGCAGCTTCTTTGGACTGTAGAAGTAAGTCCCAATAACGAATTGCATACTTCTCGCACTTGGCTAATTTTCTCTGATTATGTCCTAGACCTATTTGAAACGAGTAATAGGTTAGCTTGACCTTACCCAAAACTGACAATTTACTATTTTTATGTTGTTTCAAGATATAGTTTAATGCCGCAATAATCTTCTTATGTCTAGACAACATCCACCATTGAACTTGATACTCTGCTATCTCAATAGGCAAATTTAGTAGTTTCACTACTTCAGCTAATTGAAGCTGAACCTCAGAGTAGTACTTTAATTCCTTTTCTGAGTCACCCGAAAATCTTGCAATCTGAGCATCATCAGAGATTCGATAAGCCTCAGAAATAAAGCTACCAACTCGATTACTTAATGATTCAGGATGACCTAAAAGCTGATAGATTTTACTAGCGGTATGAGTTAATTCATCAAACTTTTCTGCATCATGTAACCAATAAATTCTGGCTTGCAGTCTACCCAAGGAATCAGCTAGTTGAGTACCCATCATAGCAATCCAATACAATAAAGCTCGAACATTTGATACTGTAGAATGGGCACTGCTCGCCGCTACTATAAAGCCTTGAAGTGAGCATTATGCACCAACCTCGTGTAAGGCAGACCTACCAAAATTCAGATTGCCTGATTGCCCTATCTCTTCAAGTCTAACCCTGTGCTGCACCAGACAGATTAGCGATCCCTGGGTTTCTACCCGACCAATCTCCCGCTGCTGGTGAGCATGAGCATTATGCCGCAAGTTCTTGGAAAACACAGATAGAAATTGTGCCCGTTAGCACTTGAACAATCTGAGCAAATGTACCATTTTTGTCTCAGTTGTTTCTGAGGCGCAAAGCCAGTGATAGCTGAAAATGTTCAAAGCAAACCGAATTACGGCATTGATGCGCCTAGTCTAGTGCGCTTCTTTTTTATCGCTGGTGCAGTTGCACTAGTAATCTTTCTTGTAGTGCTATTCTCATCAGTATTGAGGCAAATTCCAAACCTAATTGTCGGTACAGTATTGAGTATTGCAGCCACCTACTTGCTTGGCATGGGTCGCTTTAGGTTGTAGCTAATACAGATGAAAGGTGGAGCAGTTGTGTTGCAAAAATTTTCTTGAAGCTACGCCTAAAATTGTAATTTTCATACTACAACTCTGTAGATAGCGCTTTTCAAATTTCTTGCAACACAACAGTTTCCCTACCTCGATTGTCAGCTCACAAGCAGCTACATTCCTGGGATACCACCACCACCGGTGAATCGTGTGAGTAAATCTGGTAGGTTGATGCCGAACTTCTGTAGTAGTTGTTGATGCTGCTGATTATCGGTGTCTACCTGCTGGGGTAGCTCCTGCTCAGCTTGTCCAGACTGGTCTTGATTCCCCGACTGCGCCTGAGAGCGAATCATACTTATAATCTGCTGCTTGTCAATTTGCATTATTGTTCTCCTGTGGGTGTTCCTTTCCCTAGTTATTACTGGGGAAGTGTAAATGTTGCTAAGCGTGAATAAATTGGTACCCTACCTTCGCCATTCATTTTTAATCCGCTTCATCACGCTTAGCGTCAATCATTAGATAGAGCCCAACAAGATAGGCTAAGCTGGCTGTAATGACTTGCAAACAAAAAGCTTTCAGCCTGCAAAAAGCCGATTTTCAAACCACGGCTTTATAGGTGTATGGAGGTAAAGAAGCAATGTATCGAATTCGTGTAAATTCAGTCACTCAACTTGCCTGAATCTAAGGCCTGTCAAAATTTACTGGTGTTGATTTCGAGGTTGTTTGCAACCGCTGCATTGTGCCGTTATATGGCTTCGTTTTGGGTTGTGGCAGGTTGATAAATGCTGTCTGTTAGTGTTCCAAGCTAAGTAAGCGATCGCATATAAACCAAATGTTGTATCTCGTGAGGCATTGTCAGGCAACAGGGCAAAAACCTGATGCTCCCTTAACTGAAATAGGACAACAACAAGCGATCGCGTTAGCTGACTGGTTAGGTGCAACACAAATTGAGCGTGTGTTGAATCCAATGTATATTGCGATCGCTCTGGAAACGAGGATATAACAATCGCCAAATTTTCCACCCGATGCGTTGAGGAATCATGATCCTGGATGGCTATGACAGAATAGAGAAGACACCCATTTTCTCGCTCCTATGGCTCCAGCAGACCTATTTCCAACTCTAAGAAATTTACCTCGCGCCGACAAATTGAAAGTCATGCAATTTCTAATTGCCGAGTTAGCGAAAGAAGAGGAGCCAACCCTTCAAGCTGGAGCAACCTACTCACTTTGGTCGCCTCTTAATTCGCATGAAGCAGCTCACAAACTTAGTCAACTCCTAGAATCGGATCAAAAATCGCAAGATGCGTAACGCTCAGCGATTTGATTTTACAGAGGGATTTGATGCCCTTTGGTGTTCCTGATGCACTACCTCAGTTACCGCTCTGCTTGACATACCGAGGTTCATCAACAGAGGTTTCAGCGCTGCTAGATACAGGTGCAAGTGTCAATGTCTTACCCTACAGCATCGGAGTTCAACTTGGTGCAGTTTGGGAAGAGCAAACGACCTCTGTGACTCTGGCTGGCAATTTAGCCTCAGTCGAAGCACGAGGTTTACTGGTTTCTGCACAGATTAGCGATTTTGAGCCAGTGCGGTTAGTTTTTGCGTGGAGCTTGTCTGACTCATGAGGCAATTTTTGAATGATTCAATGGCGATCACGTCTACAGCACGCTGAGCTAATGTGGGCAGATGTGGGAAGAGGGATGGCTAGCAATGTCTGTGGGGGTAGGTAGCGCAGGAACGATTGTTTGAGGGGTGATCGCTGGTTAGTCTAACACCCTGCAAATTATAAGCCTATGATAGAAAAAGCTCTCTCCAAATCCTGTAGGCTTACCGCTTGTAATGATTGTCCTCGACGACTGCCAGTCTTATCTACAAGAGATCTGCTGCCGTTACAAGCAGTGGTGGTCTGAAAATGCTTTAACGGAAGCGATCGCTGCTCGTCAGGCAACCTTCTCATTTGAGCAGATGGTGCAAACTGAGGAAAAGGACTCAGAGGGAAAACCGAGGGAAACTCTACCGCTGCCGATATTCAAAGCAATTCAGGATTACATCGAATCCGAGCACATTCTATTAGTTGGTTCACCAGGAGCCGGTAAGTCAACAGCACTTCTACAATGCGGAATTCGTCTTGCGAAAGCAGAGCTTGAGAAATCAAATCCTAAAATTCCTGTACTAGTTCAATTGAAAAGGTACAACAGTGACCAATACAAAGGACGTGAAGGACTACTTGTTCTAATCAGGGATGCTCTCAAGTTGCAGCTAAGCAAATTGCGACCACGACCGAAAATTGAGACTTCAGACGTTGAAGAACTATTAAATGATGAAAGGCTGATTCTGCTTTTGGATGGCTTGAATGAGATGGCAGCAGCTAACCATCGCACACATTTGATAGCGTTTCGTAAAGAGTACGATCAGATACCGCTTATCTGCTCAACGCGAGAGTTAGGTAGTGGTGACCTAGGCATTAGACGCAAGCTAGAAATTCAACCCCTTGAGAGCAAAAAAATTGAGCGATTTCTACAGGAATGCATTCCGGAGCAGAAGCAAAAGGTATTGCAACTGCTGAATCGCGATAACAGAGAGTTAAGCCGCACTCCTTTTGTGCTGTGGATGTTATATGACTTGTTTCAGAAGCAGGGCACTGAGGTAGAGACGTTAGCAGAGGCGTTCCGTAAATTCTTTCGATCTTTCAACAAAAACTATAAGGAAGATGTACCCGTTACCGATGAGCGACGTAAAGACTGGAGTTCTTGGTTAAAGCATCTGGCATTCTCGATGCTAGATACTTCAGATCCGAATGATCCAGGTTTAGTCATATCCAGAGAACGAGCAAAACAAGTTTTGGATGACCAGTTTGGAAAGCATTCTGGTGATTCATCTCGTGTCGAGGAGTTGCTCAAATATCATGTTTTAGAGTCAGTCAATGATGAAGAAATCAATTTTCACCATCAGCTAATTCAGGAATACTATGCGGCAGAAGCATTGCTAGAACGATTGCAAAAACATTCGGAGTGGCTCGAAAGAACATCCGAACAAAAATGGACTCGATTTCAGCAAAATTATCTCAATTATATTAAGTGGACTGAAGCGATCGCCCTTGTATTTGGATTTCCAGAAATCGAAGAACAGGCAGAGCAATTGGTAAAATCAGCACTGGATGTAGATTTATACTTAGCGGGAAGTCTAGCTGGAGCAGTTAAATCCAAATTACAAGACAGAACAATAAGCTTAATTACTGACTGTGAAATTCCTCAGCAGATCAAAGTTGAGCTTTTAGGAAAAATACAATCTGAAATCGCCCTTTCAAGATTATTAGAAATCAATCAAACATCTGATTTTGAATTACGACGAGCAGTTATCAGGGCTCTGGGAAATATTCCTTTAGAGCGCTCCATTGCTGAAATTGTTAAGGTTCTAGATGATCCAGATTCTGAAATTAGACAGATTGCTGTTTATCGACTCGGAAAGACTAAAGATCAAAGAGTAATTCCACACCTATGTAAAGCCTTATTTGATTCAACAGCTATTATCTGTGAAGTTGCGGCTGACGCTTTAGCAGAAATTGATTCTAGAGAAGCTATTTCTTGTTTAGTTCAAAACTTGAATTCTCTAAATAGTAAATTCTATCAGTACTTGTCTAACTTGTTACCAAATGTAGATGGGTCTACCAGTTATGAAGAAATTAAAAATTTGACAAATCTTCCAAAAATCTTATCTTCTTTAATAAACTGTTCTGTTCGTCAAGTGCGCCAAGCTGTGATCGAAGCAATTTATAATGCATCTTCGGGAAAAGAAACTGATGTTTTCAAAGGAGGGCAATATGACCTAAGTCCTTATGGAGAACTTATAGAATTAGCCAGCCATGAAATTGGGCTTTCTATGTTATTAAAAGCTTCTAGTATTCTAGAGAATTTAGAAGATGAGAATTATACCGAGAATGAGTTTTTTATCGAGAACGAACCTGAGCAAATAAATTCAGATATTGAACCATCTAAATTATTATCTCAACTAGAAGAAGCCCTGAAAGAACAAGATACCATCATGATTTCTGCAACTGCTTATGCATTAGGAAAAGAAGGCTGTAGCAAATTGCTTCAGCAGTTGATAGATGCTTTGGAGAGTTCAACAGATAGAGAACATTCTTTGGCTATTGCCAATGCAGTAATCAGGGCAGATGAATGTTCAGTACTACAAAAGCTATGGAAAATTCATCTAGATAAACCTACTCATTGCATCCATTTTGCGATCTCTGCCATCCAATCACGCTGCGGATTCTACAATTACGAGATTTATCAGTACGCTCAGGAGGTAAATAAATTAGGGAATAGTGGTGATTTTATTGGTCAACTCTACAAAGATATAGATCAAGTAATCTATCAAATTGAAAGGAACCCAGAACTACGTCAGGAAGACAAAGAAGATCGACTAACCATTGAAATTGTAGGAGCATTGCGTATCTCAGGGTATAACGCGAGCCATGACTGCAAAATTGGAGGTCATGTTGACCTTACCGTTGAAAAAAATGATTTCGTATGGCTTGGAGAAGCAAAGATTTATCGTGACAACAACTATTTGTGGGAAGGATTTCAGCAACTTACAACAAGATATTCAACTGGTAATATCAATCAAAACAGTGGCGGCTTGTTAATATACATCAAAAAAGGCGATGCAAAATCAATTATGGAGAGGTGGCAGGAGTATTTACTAAATAAAAAACTTTCAAATTATAAATGCGATTTCTACAAAACAGGAAGCTCCTCTTTTATATCAAGCCATACACATGAAAGATCGGGTCAACCCTTCCACGTAAGACACATTCCAGTCTTACTTTATTCTGATCCCAAAGACAAAAGTGGACGACGAAGGAAAGAGCAATCATAAGTTACTAAGAACTATCTGAGGACATTATGCAAATCACGATCGAACTTCCCGATGACATCGCCGATCAACTTCCATCTGGCAACATTTCCCGTCGAGTTCTAGAACTGATTGCGGCTGACAGTTATCGCCAGGAGATAATTGGAGCCGCAGAAGTCCGGCGAATGCTCAACTTCTCCTCCCGTTGGGAAACCTACGAATTCCTCAAGCGTGAAAAAGCTTACTTGCCTTACACGGAGGATGATCTGGAACAGGACGTTCAAAATATTCGCAGTATTCTAGGCGCAGAATGATCGTTGTCTCCAATACGTCTCCCATCAACTATCTGATTTTGATTGATCACATCAACCTTCTCCCCGAACTGTTTCAGCAGATCATCATTCCTCAAGCGGTCTACAGCGAACTGTCTGATGCAGCTGCTCCTGCCCCTGTGCAAACCTGGATTACGACTCCACCCGATTGGCTCAAAATTCAGTCTGTTAATCAACCCTCAGATGCGATCGTTGATTTGCTTGATCCTGGAGAACGCGAAGCCATTCTATTAGCCCAAGAACTTAATGCAAATTTACTCCTGCTAGATGATATGAAAGCACGTCGCGCTGCGATCGAAAAACAACTCGTCATCACGGGCATCCTCGGAATTCTGGATCAAGCAGCAGCCATGAAATTGATCAATCTTCCCTTTGCTATTCAAAACCTTCAAAATACATCCTTTTGGGCATCCGACAGTTTACTTCAGAAGTTGTTGGATAAGCACGTCTAGACTTGAGATGGCAGGAACAGATGAGTCAGGCGGTCTCCTTGTCAATTTCCTTAGACCTTAGCTGGTTGGGACTATAAGCAGCTTTGACGTAAAAACCTAAAGCTAGGGCGGCGTTTCAAGACAAGTTGAAACGCCGCCCTCATGTTTGTCTCTGGCTTCCACCTACGTTCAAGATTGCCGCAGGTTAACGTAGCCTCGACCTCTGCCGATAATCGGTTGAAGTTACGCTTAGAAACCCCTCGCAGAGCTTTCTGCTAAGACTGCGCGAAGGTCATAGCGATCGAGGTTCATCACCTTGTCCCATGCCGCCACAAAGTCATTCACAAACTTCTGCTGCGAGTCCACAGCTCCATAGACTTCCGCGAGGGCGCGGAGCTGGGAGTTTGAGCCGAAGATGAGGTCAACACGGGTAGCGGTCCACTTATGGTCGCCCGTCTTGCGATCGCTCCCCTCGAACTCATATTCAGCTTCAGAGGTCGCCTTCCACGTCGTGCCCAAGTCCAGCAGGTTCACGAAGAAGTCATTGGTCAACGTCTCTGGCCGATGGGTGAAGACGCCGTGCTGAGACCCTCCAAAGTTCGCACCCAAGACGCGCAAGCCGCCCAAGAGAGCCGTCATCTGAGGGGCTGACAGGGACAACAACTGCGCCCGATCGACTAGCAACTCTTCGAGCGATTCGCTGTGTCTGCCGCTCGTGTAGTTGCGGAACCCGTCCGCAGTCGGCTCAAGTACCGCAAAAGACGCAACATCCGTTTTCTCTTGCAGCGCATCCGTGCGTCCTGGCTTAAAGGGAACCGTCACGTCATGACCAGCATTCTTCGCCGCTTGCTCAATGCCTGCGCATCCGCCCAGAACGATCAAGTCAGCGATCGAAACCCGCTTCCCGCCAGACTGTGAGCTGTTGAACTCCTGTTGGATTCCCTCCAGGGTTTGTAGCACTGTTGCCAACTGGTCTGGCTGGTTGACCTCCCAATCCTTTTGCGGCGCGAGACGAATGTGGGCCCCGTTCGCTCCACCGCGCATGTCGGAGCAGCGGAACGTTGACGCCGACGCCCAAGCAGTCGAAACCAGTTGGGAAACAGACAGTCCCGAAGCAAGAATCCTTTCCTTAAGGGCAGCGATATCCTGCTCATCAATCAATTCATGATCGACTGCGGGGATGGGATCTTGCCACAAGAATTCTTCCTGAGGAACCTCTGGGCCGAGATAGCGCGATCGCGGTCCCATATCGCGGTGCGTTAGCTTGAACCACGCCTTGGCAAACTGATCTGCAAACTCATCCGGGTTATCGCGATAACGCTGCGCAATCTGGTTGTAGATGGGGTCCATCTTCATCGACATATCTGCTGTGGTCATCATGGGGGCGTGCCGTCTCGACGGATCGTGTGCGTCGGGAACCGTACCCGCGCCAGCGTCACCCTTAGGCTTCCATTGCCACGCGCCAGCGGGACTCTTCGTCACCTCCCAGTCATATTTGAACAGGGTTTCGAGATAGCTGTTGTCCCACTGCGTCGGTGTGGGAGTCCATGCGCCTTCGATACCGCTGGTGATCGCATCGACGCCGACACCCGTGTTAAAGGCGTTCTTCCAGCCGAGGCCCTGATCGATGACGGTAGCCCCCCCAGGATCAGGCCCTACGTGTGTCGCTTCGCCCGCACCGTGACATTTGCCAAAGGTATGCCCACCGGCGGTGAGCGCGACGGTCTCCTCGTCGTTCATCGCCATCCGACTAAAGGTCTCGCGAATATCGCGCCCTGAGCCGACCGGATCAGGTTCGCCGTCTGGCCCTTCTGGGTTCACGTAAATCAGTCCCATCTGAACGGCGGCGAGGGGATTTAGCAGCACGCGATCGCCTTCGTGACGCTCATTGCCGAGCCAGGTTTTCTCAGAACCCCAGTAGATGTCTTCCTCGGGCTGCCAGACATCCACGCGCCCGCCAGCAAAGCCCAACGTCTTAAAGCCCATCGATTCTAGGGCGCAGTTGCCCGCGAAGATCATCAGGTCGGCCCACGAGATCTTCTTGCCGTATTTCTGCTTGACTGGCCAAAGCAACATGCGCGCTTTGTCGAGGTTGGCATTGTCGGGCCAACTGTTGAGCGGCTCAAACCGTTGGCTACCGGAGCCTGCGCCGCCGCGACCGTCGCCAATCCGATACGTGCCAGCGCTGTGCCAAGCCATCCGGATGAAGAGCGGCCCATAATGGCCGTAGTCGGCTGGCCACCAGTCCTGGGAGGTGGTCATCAGCTCATAGATATCTGCCCTCAGGGCAGCTAAGTCAAGACTCTTGAACTCCTCAGCGTAGTTGAACTCCTCACCCATGGGATTGGCCTGGGGGGTGTGCTGATGGAGGATGTTCAGATGCAAATAATTCGGCCACCAGTCTCGGTTCGACGGTCTATGACGAGGCTGATGTTTCTGACCTCCACCCGTAAATGGGCATCCGTTTCCACTGCTCATAGTATCTCCTGTCTTTGGAAAAACGCTAATCTACGGGTGCAAATTAGAGCTACCGAGAAAGCGATTTAAGTTACCGTGAAATAGTCATAGGTTTAATCATAATCGATATGAGTTTGTCTTAGAAGTAGCCTTAAGCTATCGTAATAAGTGCGTCCGATCTCCCGTAGTGCGATTGCTGCCGCGTAGGTTGGGTTGACGACAGTAAACTCAATACACTCCCCTATTACATTCAATCCCCTGTAGCCCATTCGACCCCATCGGTTACAGTCAACTGGATGCGATCGTTGTCCTTCCCAACCATTCACATTGCATCTGAACATCCCCTTCAGAGGATGCAGGTGGATGTTGGGTTTTGCAAACTCAAGTTAACCAACGCGAAAGAGACGATCGCACTGGCGCAAGGTGTGAGCAGGCAGATGAATTGCTAGATCTAATGACACTAGCATTGGGCTTGCTTGATCCAATTGGTCTATCTTCCTCACCCGCAAATCAGCGGAAGCAATGGCATAATCCACTCTCAACTGGTTCACAGCTAAGGAGCTGTTTCCTGAAAATCAATTGCGACGCTCTATCGTTACATCTGGATGCAATGCGCCTAATAACGGCCATGCACCTGACCGCCGCGAGGTTATCTGTTGGGAATCGAAGGTTGTCTTCAGCAGGTGATGATCAACGTTGTACGGCTGCATGGCTGTGCTGTGGCAGCCGATAGATCTTATTGGTGGGGGTTCAAGGTTAAGTGAGCGATCGCATTATGAGCTAGGTGTTATACGGCCCTATTAGGCGATAGGACAAGAACCTGATACGCCTAACTGAACCGAGACAACAACAAGCGATCGCAGTACTGAGCTTGAAACCGATGATGGGATTCGGACTGTTGAACAAGACGAGACGAATCATAAACAATTCGCTGCGCAACCGCAGACTTTATGCAAGGGGAAAATGTGTCGAACCCTTGCATAAAGCCAAGCGAAATCAGCAGTTAGACTTATCCCCTCACCCTACTTAGATTTTGCTTTCTAGCTCTAAGTTGACACAAAGAGCTAGAAAGAACTTAGAAGGTGAGAGTGGTTCTCAGTGTACCAATTAGAACATTATCATTTCTATTATCTTGACCAGGATTGACGATATAGATCACGCCTGGTGTAACCGAAATGTTGTCATTCAGTTGGTACTTGTAGAAGCCTTCAAAGTGGAGTGGAACGCTATTTCTGACAGCATCACCCAGGTATGGCTCAGCACCTGCGATAAAGCCAAGCAGGTTGCCCTTCTTACCAAAATCAGGAAGCGCAAGACCCGCACCGTAAGTCCAAATGTCTTGTGAACCGCGACCGTCGCCAATGAAGTTAGCGTTGACATAGGAACCGAAGCCGTTGAGCACTAAATTTCGGCTCAGTCTAAACGAAACTTCCGCACCATAAGCATTGACGTTTGCTGGAGCAATGCCACCTGCTCCGTTGATGCCTTGATTGGCAAGTAACGTTCCTAATAGACCCGTACCACCACTGCCCGCGTCAAAAATCGCAGAGCGGCGGTAAGCATTCATGTAGGTCAGACCAACACTCAAGGCTTCATTTGCCTTGAAATTTACCTGAGCCAACGCAGAATAGCTGCCATTGAACAAACCGTTCTTGTCTGTAGGGCTGTTAGCACCCGGAGAAACAACACTCGTCGCACCAGAGTTATCTGCCAAATACCCCGCGCTGATGGTGAAAGCAGGAGTCGGTTGGAAGTTCACACCGACTCCAGAACCACCACCAATGAAGTAAATCGGGTTGCGCTCAGCAAACAACGAGAGCGGACCTGTCGCACCTGTACCTGAATCGAGAGCAGGGTTGCTGGTCGGCGCGTAGTCGGAGTGAAGTCCTCCGATCGCTGGAATGTAAAATTTCACCTTGTCGCTGAGATTGAAGGAGTAAGACACCCGATCGATATTCACCTGGTTGTCGCCTGTACTCCGGAAGTTGAAGGTCTGGAGTCCCTCAGCATTTGTGCCACCTGGCTGGGTGGGGTTCGTCAGCGTAAACGCATTGGCATTTCCAGCGGTTAGACGAGTAACCAAAAGGTCTGAACCCGTGAAGCTGGTATTGAGCGCTAGACGAATTCTGTCTTGAAAAACGGTGTTGTTTCCGCCCGTTCTATCAACCCCAAATTCATCTGTTACGGCAAAGACTGCTTCACCCGTCAACTTGGTTGTGGTGGAAAACTGTTGCTTCTCTAGCGTTGTAGTCCGAGCTTCTAGGGAATCGACGCGACCGCGCAAGGTTGCTAGTTCAGCTGCGAATTCTTCCTGTAGTTTTTGCAGGGTTGCGAGGTCTTCCTTCTTCACCAAGTCAGCCGTTGATGCCGCAATCAGTTCATTCACGCGATCGAGACATGCATTCAACCCTGCCGCAAATTCGTAGCGAGTTAGGGCACGATTGCCTCGGTAAGTCCGGTCAGGATAGCCTGCAATACAGCCGTAGCGCTCAACAAGTGATTGCAGAGCTTGAAACGCCCAATCGGTAGGACGAACGTCAGAAAGCTGAGAAACAGAAGTGACTTGTCCGGTGGCGTTGATCTGATCGATCGAGGCTGCATCAGAACTGGGTGCAGCAGCGGGCGTTTCTACAGAAACCTGC
This sequence comes from Myxacorys chilensis, assembly GCF_059505265.1. Taxonomy (NCBI): domain Bacteria; kingdom Bacillati; phylum Cyanobacteriota; class Cyanophyceae; order Leptolyngbyales; family Leptolyngbyaceae; genus Myxacorys; species Myxacorys chilensis. The sequence goes on from NZ_JCACKG010000206.1 coordinate 15,759, forward strand.
GCGACTTGAAGAGGTGCAGCAACCTTCAGTTGAGATTGCAGTTGAGGTTGCATCGTTGCAGCAGGAGCAGTTTTAGCAGGCGCAATTTCAGCAGATAGAGCAGATGCTGAAACATTTGACTGCTTCTCAGCCGCGATCGCAGGAGCTTGCTGAGCGGTTCCTACGAAGCTGCGCTCTGCACTCATCGCAGCAGAAGCAGCCAAGGTTGCACCTAGAACGACCGGACTAACCAGCAATGAGTTCAGTAACACTTTTAACATTTGGGGTTTCCTCACACTTATCACACACTTGACACACTTGAAAGCTGCTGCACAACCACAGAGCGCTTATCTGTTTAACTTTTACTTAATTTTGCTAAAAGAAGAAAGCACTCGTGTGTCAGAGTAAAATCTGGCTGCATCTCCAAGGATCATACTCTGAATAACCAGTGTCGTTCAACACAGTATTAAGTTCTTAGTTTAGGACAATGCTCCATGTGCTGAAGAAAGCCGAGTTCTAGCGAGCCGCACTCACAATTTCTAGCCAGAAGCATTGCTGCAACTACATGCCCAACTTGAGCCAGAAGAGCCTTTCAGCCTGCCACATGCTTACTTCAAAGGAGACTATGATGCAGAGCGCAGTGATTAAAAAGATTAGGCTATAGCGTTTCATAATTTTCCTCAAACTTTAATTCATTGAAATGCTTATTTTGAAAGCTCAGGTCTAATGATTGCTATTACAAACAGGTAGTACTCCATTAGAGCTCCATTAGAGCTAGTGTTGGAACTAGTCTCACCACGCTAATGTTTACAATGCTAATGCTCACAATACATGAGTGAACAACGCCTTCGTTGTAATACCTAGACCAATTAGAGTAATCAGCAAGGCGCTTGCGGCTGGAAACAATTTGCTGTTAGGCGACTGGAGCGGAAGCTGCTCAAACCAGTCCCTGGCGTAGACCAATATCAATCCGATCGCGGTGAGTACGCTCGCTAGACCTAGGCTAAAAGCAGACACTAGTGCAAGTCCAAAACCAATTCGACCAAGCGCGATCGCGCTCAGCAATACTACTAATGCTGAGGGACAAGGCAATATTCCTCCTGAAATTCCTAAAGCTAGAATGCTAGACCAAGTAATGGCAGAACCATCAGCGCCGGGCGGCAGGTGGGAATGCGCCTTTTGTCCATGACTATGAGTATGTTCACCGTGATGGCTGTGTCCAGAATGATCGCTATGTCCATGATCATGAGTGTGTTCACCGTGATGGCTGTGTTCACCGTGATGATGGGTGTGATGAGCGTGATGAGTGGCTAAGTGTTCATGATGGTGATGGGCAGGGCTAAGCTCACCGTGGGAATAGGCAAGGTTGGTGTAGCCCTGTCTCCAGGTCCAGTTCTGAAAGAGTTGAGAACCACGTAAATGATTTATCAGTAGTTTTAGTCCAATTCCGGTCATCAGTACCCCAGAAAGTCCGCTCAGCCAAGGGTACAGTTGCTCCGTCAAAATGAACCGAGACGTGCCAAGCATCAAGAGTCCTAGTGCAAAGATGCCTGCCGTATGAGTCAGCGTTACGGTTAGCCCCAGCAAAAGGGCATGTTGAGCTTTACCCCGCGATCCCACTAAATACGCACCAACTATAGTTTTGCCATGTCCTGGCGATAGAGCGTGCAGCCCACCCCAGACAAACGCGATCGCTAACGCTACCAGAACTGTGAAAACATTATTTTCTTCTAACGTGATCAACCGAGTGAACGCATCATTGCTTCGGCCTGCTAAAGCCTGATCGGAGCGATCTGACCGCGTCGGCACCGATGCAATTGGTTGAGCGAAGGATGATGGATTGATCTCAAACGAGATTTGGCGCTGATTTAGCGGACTACTGAGTAGATCGGTGGGGTACTCTGTCAAGCGATTTGTGATGCTTGAAGCCGTGACATTGCCCTGGAGAGAAACACCTTCTGCGGCTGTCACTGTAATCTCACGCCAGCCTAAGCGCTGTGGGTAGAAATTGTCTTCAAACTCAACCCGTTGAGTCGTGCTGACCGTAGTTGCCGATCCAACCGCGCTTTGAAAACCGCAGGTAAGGCGCAGGGTTGCTAATCCTCCGACCCCAGGAGGAAACTCAACGATCGCATTATTGAGCGAAAGTGCCAAAGGCTGCTGGTTGACTTGCAACGCTAGGTGAGATTTAACCTCACGACATTTCTCAGCCGGGTAGTTAACCGTTTCGGCAGAGTCAGGTTTGCGGTTGTGATTGGTATCGATTTGATTGATTTCTTGAAAAGCTGGAATTTCAGCCATATCCAGAACATAATCAATCGCTACGTCATCTTGCGCGACTTGTACGCCTGCATAGTGATTGATGGTGAAATTGCCGAGAGGATGGGCATCCGCGACGGGCATCCATAGAAATACCGACGCGATCGCGGCGATCCAGGTTGAGCAATGCAGCAGGATTCTCATAATAGATTTCTCAGAATCAAGGGTGAGTGGGAGTTCGCTTGCTGAGCATCACCATTTGTTGTCAGGTCAACCAAAACCTGACGAGCTTCTGTGGCGTATTTGTGATGAAACTGAGGATTCAGACTCAAGGCTTGCTGAAGATGTTGGGTTGCTCCAGCAAGATCGCCGCTATGCAGCGCAATCATACCGGAGTGAAACTGCAACAGGGGATCTTCCGTGCCATACCGGATGGCCTGTTGCGCGGCTTGTTGGGCAATTTGCCACTGCCCATTTGCAGCCGCCGCCCACGCTAATGTATCTTCGGCATAAATATCATCTCGCACAGATACCTCCCGTTGAGCAATGTCTAACGCCTCTGGTAAGTGAATGTTGTGTTCAATGTAGTAGACCGCCAAAGCGCGATCGTAAATTCCTTGAACCCGACTCAGGTGCGCCACAACATCGATTAAGGCTTCCGTTGCCGTTGCGCCCTCTGGATCGCCCAAGGCACGTTGAGCATCCGCTTTGTAGCCCAAGGTTTCGACCAAAGGCGACCGTTCTATCCCCTGGTTTGCCGCTTCTAAAGACGCTTGCCAGCGATGCTGTGCCGCGTATAGACGAGCCAACCCCGTAAACGCTGCAATATCGTCTGGAAACAGATCAAGCGCTTCCCGATATCGCCGCTCTGCTAGAGACAGATCGCCAGACAGAAAGGCTAGATCACCAGACCGCACATGAAACCAAGCACAAGTTTCTGCTGGGTTCGTGTAGAACGCATCCACCTGCTGCATGGTTGAATCCATCAGTTTCCGTGCCGCTGCCAAACTGTAGGTTAGCTCTAGGTAACGAGCAGCAACAGCGCTATGACCTGATTCTGACTCGTCGGTCAGGGTCTGCAATAGCTGCTGAGCAGCGTTATAGTCGCCCAGTTCCATTTGAATGGAAGCTTTTAGCGAAACGAGGTTGGCGTTGTTAGGAGCAATTTGCTCTGCCGCGATCGCGACTTGCAACGCTTCCCTAAACTGGTGCTGCGATAGCAACGCTGAAGCCAGCAGCATCGAAGCGGCTACATTCCGGCGCGGTTGGATCGCCAGCGATCGCCGCGCCGCTTGTTCGGCTCGCAACAGATCGTCTACATCTGCCCGTTCACGAAAGCGTCTGAGATATTGAGCCGCCAGCAACCGTAGGAGCAGAAAAGAGTCAGGAGACTGACGCACTTGCTCTTCATAGGTGCTGATGATCTCAGAACGCTGGAGGTAGTCCGGGAAGACTTGTTCTGAAGCTTCTACCTCCGGTTGACTAGCAGGCAGTAGTTCCCTGCCAGTCCCTAACGCCAGCATAGGAGGCTGTCCTAGTAGTAAAAGCAGGCTGACTAGTACCACTAACAGCCTCAGCGATCGTCGAGCCATATTGCCTAAAGAGGATTACCGAGATAGGGGAATGTAGGCAGGAAGTTGGCAGGATTAGGACCAACATTGTCACTCGTCAGGCTAGGAATTGCACCTTCAGTAATGTTGGTGACTGCACTGCCGAAGACAACAGAAGCAGTGACATCAATCACGTCATCTGTTGGTCTTCTGCCGCCGAAGTTTCCAGCTAACTGACTGCCAAAGTAGGAACCGCCTTGTTTAGAAAGGTCAGCTTGAATTACATCTGGGATCGCGACTGAGATGACAGCATCAGCAATTCCTTGAGGTCGTCCGATCGTCTGAACAAAGCTGCGAATAAAGTTGGCTTGGTTTCCAGCATCTTCTGTTGGAGTTCTAACATTGCTGTCGTTGTGAGCGCTGAAATCCATAAAGAGTTCATTCAGGGCTGGAACGGCTAAGCGCTCAATCTGAACAAACGCTCCATTTCTGCGTCTCGGATCGCCAACGCTGGTCGTCATCCAAACTCCAATTTTGCCAGTACCCAGTTGTTCTCTCGGTAGCTCGATCACAATCGAGTGAACATTGAAGGGAGCCAGCGTATCTTGTGCTTCACCAGGAGGTCGGAAGGACGTAACTGTGAGAGGTGGACTTGGATTTGGCTGCATCTGGTAGTTGCGGTCTGGAAGAATTTTGAAGAACTGTTCCAAATCGAAGAAGAAGGGATCTTTCCGCGTTCCCACAAAGACGGTAGACCCTCCAGGACCCGCGAATACTTCATTGATTCGACCCTGACGTCTAGCGCCAAGCAGCGTTGAAATGGTTCCAATTCGTTCCGGGCGATCGGGTCCAAACACTGAGACGGTTTGATTGGGTCCTCGATCGTTCACCTTGAGTTGAATCACCCGATCTTCAATACCATCACCCGTGTTATCGATCTTGAACTGGTAGAGAACACTGGGGTCGAAGGGTCTATTCTCACCCCGAGCAATCAGAGGGTTAAAATTCATCGACAGGACAACCTTGCTCGGATCTGGACTTTCAAATACAAATAGGTCGGTCAGATCGGCGGCGGTCTGTTGAGTCGCTAAAAAGGTTGTGTCTTGGTGATCAGAGGCTCTAGCGGGAAGCGCGGCGTAGAGAACAACTGTGAGCAAGACGGCAACAGAAATTCCAGCCGTCCTGAGCCAAGGTCTAACACTCTGCTGAAATAGCAACTTGATAGGAGAAAACACTTGATTGACAAACCTTCTGATGAAACTTCCATTTATATTCAGTAGAGCGTGAGCAACGCTCTGAGCACTGATTCTCATGATTCCTTCCTTACGGTTTTTCATCCTGATGGGGCTTGGAAATAGTAGGTTGGATCTACTTCTTCAAAAAAAGACTGGGGCTGCTTCAAGCCAGCCTCAGCTTGTAGGGTCTACTGCTCAATCACAAAGTAGCGATCGCGGTTTGCGAATACCTAGACCTGATAGCTTTTGAAAACGGTTGATCATCGATCGCTCATCTTCAACCGCCTCACTGGTTTTAGGGACTCCGCATGGCTGAGTGAAAACACTCATGTAGATAATACGGAGATGGATCTAGATCGGATTCCTGAAAACGCAAAATAAAAAGCTACAGCCCAAATCATGTTTTGAGGGCTGCTTTGTGGTTTAGTTTTATCGTGCTAAATTCTACAAGGCTTACAGCTTTCAACTAGCTCAAATCGTGCAGTTTGCTATTTGTTGGTAGAACGGTCAAGCATGTCTGAAAACAGAGTTTATCGATAGAGCTACAAAAAGATGCATCGTTCAATTGGCCAAGCGTTAATGGGAGTTAGCGCTTTTGTGGCGTTGACACAGGCTACTGTGGCGACTGAGACTAGAACAGCGATTACAGGGATTCAGATTCAAGCTGCTGAAACGGGGCTAGAAGTCACGTTTGAGATTCAAGGTGATCCTCAGCTTCAGCGATCGAGTGTGAACCGTGAAAATACTCTCACGATGAATTTTGTGAATACGCAGCTTCGTCTGCCTCAAGGCAATGCGTTGCGTCAAGAGAATCCCACGCCTGAAATTGCTTCAATCGTTGTGGCTCAATTTGAGCCAAATACTGTTTCGGTCATTGTTAACGGTACGACTGCTTTACCCGTTGAGCGATTTGTTCGGCAGGATAGTAAAAGCGTTACTTTAAGCTTTGCATCTAAGTTAAAGCAACAGGCTTTGTCAAAGCAACAGGCTGTTGTGTCAAGTCCTAATAAGGCTCCCGATCGCACCGTTGGGCAGTCTCCCCAAAGCGCGATCGCAAGTCCTCCTAATGCCTCAGCACCGTCTGCCACTCCCAACATTCAATCATCCCCTGCGAGTCCTGTTACACCCTCCGGAGCGCCATCCACGCCTCAAGGAACAGCTCCTTTGGGAGTAGACGCTAATTTCTCAGATGTCTACCTGGATAATGCTCAAACTCAACTCATGAGAACCTATCAGCTTAATCAGGTAAAAGCAACGTCTGATTCGGTTGTCACTCAAAACCTAACAAGTTTGGCAGAAACTGGGGGAACGGTCAGTGGCTCTAGTACGGGTAGTAGTAGTTTCGGCACAAACTCGGGTGTGTTCAACGGATTTGATGTCAGAGCGTCCGCCGCAACTGCACAAACCTCAATAAAACGGGCAACAACAACCGCAGAAAACGTTCGATATCAAGGAGCAAAAGAATTTTTAGAACTGTTTGGAGCGAATGGTGGCGTAACCACTAAACCAACAAGTACGTTTAATCCTGCTCCAACAAGTACGTTTAATCCTGCTCCAACAAGTACATTTAATCCTGCTGCTAGCCAGTTTCCAGGATCTCCATCTTCAACTGGTTTTCCTCAGACCGTGCCGCCCGATTTCTCCAGATCACCCTCCAAAGCCAGTTCTAGCCTACTGAGTGGATTAGAGGTCATCGCCGAACCTCGCACCAACACACTGACGTTAATCGGCTCGCGGCGATTAGTTGAGATTGCCACGCTGAAGCTAAAGCAGCTAGATGTGTTGACGAAGCAAGTTGCAATTAATATCAAAATCATTGACGTTGATCTCATCAAAGGAAGTAACTCTAATGCAGATTTGCAGTATCAAGCCAGTAACACAATTGGTTTAGGGTTTGATACCGCAGGCTCGTTCTTTGCCAACATTGGTAGAACATCTACGGGCGCGGGTGCGGCTGTCCCTCTAGCTCGCAACTTTTTACTGAACTTGCTAGCCTCAATTCAAAATCAGTCCGCGAAGATTTTGACGAATCCCACGTTAGTTGTACAGGAAGGGAGTTCAGCGCAAGTTAACCTGACGCAAGAAATCTTTTCAGGGTTTGAAACCATTGAAGATACACGATTTCTGGGCACTACGGGTACGGTCACTACGCCGCTCAGACGCCGCCCCATTATTCGACCCGCAGGTGTCATTGTAAACGTCACTGTCGATCGCATTGATCCACAGGGATATGTGACGCTCAACATCTCACCCGAAATTAGTGCTCCTTCGGGTGCCGTTTTTGAAGATCAAGGCTCGCAAGCTAGGCTGCTGCTACAACGCCGTCTAGAAACTGGTCGCATTCGATTGCAAGATGCCCAAACCTTAATTTTGACGGGCATCATTCAAGATCAAGATCAGTCAAATGTGACAAAGGTGCCTATTTTGGGGGACATTCCTTTGCTGGGTCGGCTATTTCAACGTCGTGCGACAAGCAGAGAACGGCGGGAAGTTGTCATTTTGGTGACACCAGAGATTCTAAAGGATGGTAGTCCTGCACCCTTTGGGGTCAACTACACGCCTAGCTCCGAAATTCAGAAGCTTCTGAAACAGCAAGATCAGTAGTGTTGTGATGAGTTGTAGCTTCGCGGCTCCGACAGATGCGGAATTTGGAAAAGATGAGGGCCGAGAAGGAGTGAAAGTCGCATCCTCGAAACTTCACAAGCCAAATCTCTAAAAGGTCAAGCCTAATCTGCTGTGATGATGTTGAACATGCTTTCGGGAGCATCGGCATGGTGCTCCTTTTCTGTTTAAAGTTCCTCCCATTCAGGTAGAAGGTCATTTCGATGAGTTGCTAGGTCATCGGAGTGGGTATCGAGGTGATTTGATTCGGTTGTCGAGTCATTTAAATGGGGTACAAAGGTCATTTGAATGAGGTGTGAGGTGATTTGATTGGGCGGTGGAGTGGGTTTAAACAACGTTGTACCTCATTTAAACCACTTGCTAGGCCATTTGGATGAGGTGCGAAGGTCATTTGATGCTGATACGAGGGCATTGAATACCAGCGATTGGCTTCGCCAAGCTCCAAAGGATCGCAGGGTGATTTTGGTTTAGGGCTGCTGCATCAAGTATTGAGCAGGAACGCTCATAAGGTGCAAAGCAGTCTGTGAGCGATCGCACATAATAAATACGACCAATTAGTTTAGGGCAGTAAAGTATGACCGCTCCTTACACTGGAGGATGTCAGTGCGGGCAAATTCGATACGAGATCCGGGCTGAACCTCTCACGCTCTATGCCTGTCACTGCAAAGAATGTCAGAAGCAATCTTCCAGCGCCTTTGGCATGTCAATGCCCGTTCCTCGTGCCGCAGTTGTAATTCTTCAAGGGCAACCGAAACAATGGAAACGCGTCTCTGATAGCGGACTTGAAGTGAGTTGCTTATTCTGTGAGGAATGTGGAACCAGACTATTCCATAACCCTGCTCGTAACTCCAAAATTACCAACGTAAAACCTGGAACCTTGGATGATACAAGTTGGCTCAAGCCCGTTGGCAACTTGTGGACGCAAAGTTCGCAAAATTGGGTCATTCTGAATGAACAGATGTTGAACTACGAGGCGCAACCCAGCGACTTTACCCAACTGTTTGAGCGGTTTCAGATTGAGTAGCGTAGAAACAATTCTGCTTGACCAGAATGGACTTATGCATGGTCGTATGGTGAAGATTAGAAGTTAGTGCGCTTAAGTCGTAAGCCTAACAATAGACCCCGATACGGACATTGATCTGCATAACGTTCTGATTTAGGGTGTTATAAGTAGATGCCCCTGATTGACTGACAAAATCAAGGAAATGGAAAGCTAGATAGGACGGATTCCGCGTCGCTTCAGGAATTTTGATCTTCTCTCGCTCCGTTTGTAGCATCAGATTAACGCCAATGGCAAACAAAATATTAATATGATCCACATCTGACATTTCGATCGTCTCTGAGATCGAGAGAAACACGACGAAATAGCGATCGCTCACATTCCGTCCAAACTCCGCCAGCAAAGTAGACTTCCCACACCCGCGATGTCCCGAAAAATAATCTTCGCATCCCGCGCTGCACTATCTTCTACCAGTTGCTCTACCTCTTCTAGAGCTTCGCGCCCATATTCCACCCAAAACTTTTTCGACAGTTTCGGTTGAATCAACGGCGTTAAATCCGTATCTTGGTAAGCCTTCTGAAAGATCTGCAACCTTGATTTGTCAGTCATGCCATCTCAAGAGGTGCGGGAAAGATCTTCTCTATCATGTTGGGATCATGGTGACGCAAGTCATTTGAATCGAGTGGCTCAGCCACAATCACTTTTCTACAATTCATCTTCTTTATGCTCCTTGTGGCGCTACTACTGCGCTCAAAGCTGCCCGATCAACTCTCAAGGCTTCTCTCCAAACCATCATCAACCTATAAAAACAAGCGACAATAGAGACTATGAAGGTCACGGAGACAGAGTATGAGCCAAACTTCTCCCGAAAAAGTCCGATGGACGACTGCGGATCTTGAAGTCCTCGCCACCGACGAGTGGAAACGCTATGAAATTGTTGATGGAGAACTGTTTGTGACCAGAGCGCCGCATATTGATCATCAAGACTCTAGTGGAGGAATCTACTTTGAGCTACGGGCTTGGTCAAACGTCAGCAAATTAGGCAAAGCGATCTTTCTGCCAGGAATCATCTTCTCTGATGCTGATAACGTCATCCCCGATGTCGTTTGGATTAGCAACGATCGACTCGCTCAACTTAAAGACGAAGCTGGACATCTCACAGGCGCACCTGAACTTGTTGTTGAAGTTCTCTCTCCTGGCGCAACCAATGAGCGACGAGACCGAGAAGCCAAGCTAAAACTCTACTCTACCCAAGGAGTTGAGGAGTATTGGATCGTAAACAGGGAGCTTCAACACGTCGAAGTCTACCGTCGAGAGAATGCTGTCTTAAAGCGAGTAGCTACGTTCCTTGCTCAAGACGAAATTACTTCGCCGTTGCTACCAGGCTTTGGGTGTCTCGTCCAAACGTTTTTTGCTTAAACATCGCGTTTCTCACAATTGATCTAGAGCAACCCCTAATTTTCATCACCTCTCGTCGAAGCACTGCGATCGCTGCACCAATTTGCGTATCGTCGCAGGGAAGGATCGCGGCCTATCTTCATAACACCGCAATCCACCCAAACACCTACTCCATCCTCCTATCGTCGTCGTTGACGCATCAGAATACTCATCACTTCTCCCGAAACTGGCGCAGGCAACAACGGACTCCATGCCCCAGCCTCCGCAAACCCTAACCCGTGCAACGTGTGAATCACCTCAATCACGCCTTCTCGTGAGCCAATCGCTAGCAATCGAATCTTTTCGCCCCCGACGACTTCATCATCCGTCGAGAGCAACTCTTGCAAACTGTTATTCATTTGGGGTTTCTCCTAATTGAAGAGGGGAAGAAACCCAAAAATCTGTCCACTTCACAAACATCACAAATCAAGGCGGCTTAAAGGAGTGATAAAATCCCACATTAAGCCTCCATGCTGGGTAGATCAGCTTGGTGGAACAGTCGCTCATCGCTGCTCGTAACAGCTTTGGGCGGCGTCAAGATTTTTGGGTGAAGGGTTGCCGTCTGATTTAGACAGGACAACTTAGTTTGTTAGCGTATAAGTATTTCTCTCTGGATGTCAAGCAATTGTTATGGAGAGATTCACTTAGAGAAAAATAGCAAAATTGCAAGTCAAGAACCGATGCTGCGGCTTGAAGATGCGACTGCTCCCACTCAAAACTTCGTCGTTGGAACTTACAGTGCGATCGCTCTCACTCAAAACGCTACGCTTCAAGCTCAGAACTCCACACTTCAAGTTCTAAGCCCGACGCTTCAGCTTCAGAATCTCGCACTTCAGCTTCAGAACCTCACCTTTCAAGCTTTAAGCCCGACACTCCAAGCTCAGAACCTCATGTTCCAACCTCAAAGCTCGGCACTTCAGCTTCAGAACCTCGCACTTCAGCTTCAGAACCCCATGTTTCAAGCTCAGAACCTCGCACTTGCCGTATTTTGCGAAATCATTGCAGGTCAAAGCTCAACCGTTCCACTCCAAACCCGAACTGATCTAGCGTTAGCTCAGAACTGCGCTGCTAAAAGGAGAATTGCTGCATTACAAATAGGGATTGAGACTGCGAACATCCACCTTCACATCGAATCACCAAGACCTTCGCCATCCTTCCCTTGAAGATGCGAATTGAAATACGCCAACAGCCCACAAAACAGCAGCAGCCCCACCAAATACTTCAACGGTTCAGGAAAAATTGGACTCGGCGAGAAAAACCCCTCGATCGTTCCCGCAATAATCAGCATCGGCACAATTCCAAACACCAACTGCGCCGCCTGCACCCCATAAAACTTCAGCGCATCCACCCGCCGCAGCTTTCCCGGAAACAAAATCCCCCGCGCAATCAGCAACCCCGCTCCCCCCGCCAAAAAAATTGCCGGAAGTTCCAGCGCTCCATGCGGAAACACAAACGCCCAAAACGGATACGCCAAGTCATTTTGACCCACAAGTGTCCCCACCGTACCAATCATCAAGCCATTAAAGAACAGCAGCAGCACCGTCCCAATTCCCAGCGTCATCCCTCCCGCCACCGCATTGAAAGACACCTTAATGTTATTGGTCATAATCTGGCTCGATGCCAACGGTTCCGTTCCCAAGATCGATCCCATCCACAGCTTGTGGTCATCTCGAACCGTTTGAATCATCGATTCGGGCACAAACAGCGAGATAAACACCGGATCACGCCACGATAGCCACCAGCCGATCAATCCGCCGACGACAAACAGCCCCGTCGCCAGCAGAATATAGCCGATCGTCTGCCGTACCACCGCCGGAAATCCCCGAAGGTAGAACTCTGAAATGCCCTGCCATTCTTGCTGCCGCGCCCCCTGGTAGACCTGGCTATAGCCGCGAGAAGTCAACCGCTGCAAATTCTGCACAATGGTATTACCCACCAACGTTTGATAGGTTCGTGCCCGCGCCAGATCGCCCGACACCGAGCGGTAGAGACTTGCGAGTTGCTTAATTTCGGCAGTCGAGAGCGATCGCAGTCCATGCCTCTCCACTCGCCCTAAAAGCTCATCCAGCAGCTTCCAGTCCACCTCTCGCCGTGCAATCCACCGCTTCACATTCATAGCTTCTCCACTCGCCGCCGTTTCTACCCAGTTATACTTTGGAACCGTGCGGTTGCTAGAAATTGCAAATTATTTTGTATTCTATCTGACCAAAATGGGGGGAGTTCTAAAGGAGTATAAGATACGGCAGTTACCCTGTAAGAGTCACACGTCCATGACCGTTGGCTTATTTCCAGTCTTTTATTCCACATTGTCCCCCCAAGCTGTGGTGTCTAGGGTGCTGTCTTGCTACGACATTCCAGAGGTAAACGCTTGTCAGTTTTGGCATCGCGGCTTAAGCGATGTCTATTTAATCGAAACAGCAAAGCAGCCCTACATCTTAAAAGTCTCTCACTGTCACTGGCGCTGCAAATCCGAGATTCAATTTGAACTAGACCTACTTAGCTATCTGCATCAGCGTCAGCTTCCGATCTCATATCCGCTCCCCACAAAAAGCGGTCAGCTCTTTCTCGAACTGGATGCGCCAGAGGGAAAACGCTATGCGTCGCTGTTTATCTATGCTCCTGGAAGCATTCCGTTAGGCGACCTCAACTTGGCTCAAGCCTCGAAACTGGGGGAAACCCTCGCGGCTGTGCATCAGGCTGGGATAGAATTTTCGACTGGCGCTCAGCGTCCAGCACTAACGTTAGAGCATTTGTTGGATCAATCTTGGCACTCGATCGCACCCTTTCTACAGCATCGATTTGACGATTACGATTATCTCGAATCGACTATTGATACTCTCAAGACTCAGCTTCAACACTTTCCCAAAGAATCGCCGTACTGGAGCGTGTGTTGGGGCGATCCTCATAGTGGCAATGCACACTTCACTTCAGATGATGCCGTGACGCTGTTTGACTTTGATCAATGCGGTTATGGTTGGCGTGCCTTTGATATCGGTAAATTTCGTCAAGTCGCGGTTAGTACAGGCATTAGCCGACGTGTGAGAGAAGCCTTTTTGAAAGGATACGAAAGCGTGAGCGCGATCGCAGAGTTTGAACGGGCTACACTGCCAGCCTTCACGCAAATCGCGCACATCTGGGTCTGGTCAATCAGCCTCACCAATGCCATCCATCACAACTACAGTCGCTTAGACGCGAGCTACTTTAATGTGCGACTAGAGCAGTTAAAGAAACTCAAGTCTCCAGACTGGCAACTGTTTTAGAGCCTTCTGTTTTAGAGTCCTTCGTTAAAATTCTTCATTAAAATAAGGTGCTTTGGCTCACAGGTCAAAGCACCTCTAAAGGCCGTTACCCAATCATTCGTTTAACTTTCGTACGCCTCCATAGGCAGACATGAGCAGATGAGATTGCGATCGCCGTAGGCATTATCAATTCGTCCCACAGCAGGATAGAACTTATGCTCGCGAGTCCAAGCGGTCGGGAAGATGGCTTTTTCACGAGAATAAGAGCGCTGCCAATCGGATGTTAGATCGGCGACGGTGTGAGGCGCATTTTTAAGGGAATTATTTGTGCGATCGCTCTTTCCAGTTTCAATCTCGCGAATCTCTTCCCGAATCGCAATCATCGCATCACAGAATCGATCCAACTCCGCCTGAGATTCACTCTCGGTTGGCTCCACCATGACCGTTCCAGCCACAGGCCATGACACCGTAGGCGGATGGAATCCATAATCGATCAAGCGCTTTGCAATATCATCCACTTCGATGTCTGCACTCTTTTTAAATTCTCGTAAATCGAGAATACATTCATGGGCAACTAAGCCATTTTTGCCTTTATAGAGAACCGAGTAATGTCCTTCCAATCGCTTCGCGATGTAATTAGCGTTGAGAATAGCAACTTCTGTCGCTTGAGTTAAGCCTTCACCGCCCATCAGCGCAATATACATCCACGAAATGGGCAGAATGCTGGCGCTGCCCCACGGAGCCGCCGAAACTGCACCGATGCCCTGCTTGCCTCCAATCTCGATCACCGAATGCTTGGGCAAAAATGGCATAAGGTGAGACATTACACCGATCGGCCCCATACCCGGACCGCCGCCACCATGCGGAATGCAGAAGGTTTTGTGTAAATTCAAATGGCAGACATCGGCTCCAAAGTCTCCGGGGCGACACAAACCGACTTGAGCATTCATGTTTGCGCCGTCCATGTAGACCTGTCCACCATTAGCGTGAACAATATCACAAATTTTTTGGATGCCTTCCTCAAAAACACCATGAGTTGAGGGATACGTAACCATCAGTGCCGATAGGTTGTCTCGGTGCTGTTCGGCTTTAGCGTTGAGATCAGCGATATCGATATTGCCCTGATCGTCACACGCGATCGCAACCACCTTCATGCCTGCCATCACTGCGCTAGCGGGATTTGTGCCATGTGCCGACTGAGGAATCAGACAGACATTGCGATGCCCTTCTCCCCGGCTTTGATGGTACTGCCGAATCACGAGCAGTCCGGCGTACTCTCCTTGAGAACCAGCATTGGGTTGAAGCGAAATTCCGGCAAATCCAGTAATTTCAGAGAGCCAGCCTTCGAGTTGCTGAAACAGAATGCCGTAGCCTTTGGTTTGTTCGACGGGGGCAAAAGGATGAATTTGACCGAACTCTGGCCACGTAATCGGAATCATTTCTGCCGTCGCATTCAATTTCATCGTGCAAGATCCCAAGGGAATCATGGCAGAGGTCAGCGACAGATCTTTAGACTGCAAGCGATACATGTAGCGCAGCAGTTCGGTTTCAGAATGATATTGGCTGAAAACAGGATGGGTGAGATAAGCAGACGTACGAACTAATGAATGTGGAATTTTGGGTTGGGCACTGAGACAGTGAAGATGCTCTGACGAGGCGTCAAAAATCGACAGCAAATCTGTCAAATCCTGCTGTGAAGTGGTCTCATCGAGCGCGATCGCAAGCGCATTCTCACTCAGTTTACGAAGGTTAATTCGACGATCCAGCGCCTTTTGAATGATTTCGTCCACCCGACTTCCAACTTCGACTTGAACTGTATCAAAGTACGGCTCTGTGCTGATTGTGTAGCCTACTTTCTGTAAGCCTGCTGCTAAAAGCGTGGTCATAGAGTAAACACGTTCAGCAATACGCTTAAGCCCAGTTGCGCCATGATAGACCGCATACATTCCAGCAATCACCGCTAACAGAACTTGTGCCGTACAAATATTGCTAGTCGCTTTGTCACGTCGAATGTGTTGTTCACGAGTTTGCAATGCTAATCGCAACGCTGGCTGACCACTTCTATCTTTAGAAACGCCCACCAGCCGTCCGGGAATTTGCCGTTTGTAAGCATCTTTCGTGGCAAAGTAAGCCGCATGAGGCCCGCCATAGCCGAGCGGAACACCGAATCGCTGCGTGTTTCCGATCGCAATATCTGCGCCAAACTCGCCCGGTGGTTTGAGTAACGTGAGACTCAGCAGGTCAGCAGCGACGGTGACGAGTGCGCCAGCTTGATGAGCGCGATCGCAGAACTCAGCATAATCATAAATCACGCCATCAGTGGCAGGATATTGCAACAACGCACCGAAGATCGGCGTATTAAACGCAAACGTTTGGTGATCGCCAACAATCACGTCAATGCCCAGTGGAATAGCGCGAGTCCGAATCACGTCAATGGTTTGAGGATGGCACGCTTGCGACACCCAAAACGCATTCGCTTTATTTTTGACCAAGCCATAGCTCATCGACATCGCTTCTGCGGCTGCCGTACCTTCGTCTAAAAGCGAAGCATTGGCGATCTCAAGCCCCGTCAAATCGATGATCATCGTTTGGAAGTTGAGCAACGCTTCTAGCCGACCTTGAGCAATTTCGGGCTGATAGGGCGTGTATTGCGTGTACCAACCTGGGTTTTCGAGAATATTGCGCTGGATGACCGGAGGCGTGATGCAATTGGAGTAGCCCATGCCAATAAATGAGCGGAAAATCTGATTCTGCTGCGCGATCGCTTTCAATTCTGCCAGCAATTCATACTCGCTCCGATCCGCCTCAATTTGAAGCGGACGCTTCATCCGTATTCCTTGTGGAACTGCTTTGGCAACCAAATCTTCAATGGACTTCATTCCCAAAACGCCGAGCATGTGACCAATTTCAGTTCGGCGCGGTCCTAAATGGCGATCGACAAAGCGATCCGGGTAAGCCAGATCTATAGGCTTTGCATGACTCGAGCCATTCCCGGAAGGCGGCGTGTCAGAGATCTCGGTGTCGCCATGGGTCAAATCAGCCGTGGATTGAAGTTGAGTGACAGGCTCAGACATAAAGGATGATACGGATGAGGTGGACTGGAATAACCAAGGTAGACAGAGTATGCCGACGGAAGGAGGAATGAACCGTTCACCGCAAACGAATGGGTTCACGATCGGAAGGTTCATCTTAAAGGCTGTTATTCACATTTTGCAACAATAAACCCGCTACGACTGTAAGCGGGTGTAAAGGAAGGATGAAGTTGTGGTGTAGTCTTGCGAGCAATATCGAAGAACCGCTACAGATGCCGTGTATCGAACTCGTGATTTAACTCTCGTGCTTTAACGAAGGATGCGAAACCGGGCATAACGGTTGCATCCTCTATCCGTTATCTTCCTCTATCTATTATCTATGGTACAAAATCTGCTGTCGCTCTGCTCAACTCCCCTCCACTAAGCCGCGATACTGCTCAGCCGATAGTGAATTTTCAATCTCACTGGGGTCGCTGATCTTCACCTTAATTAGCCAACCTGCACTGTACGGGTCGTTGGCTAAATTCTCTGGAGCGTCTGCCATTTCGGTATTAGCCTCAACCACCGTTCCAGTTACAGGAGATTTGAGATCTTCGACTGCTTTGACCGACTCGATCGTGCCAAAGCTCTCGCCTTTTGTCACCTCTGTGCCCACATCTGGCACTTCTAAAAACACAATATCGCCCAGTTGATCGATCGCAAATGCCGTAATGCCCACGATCGCGACGTCACCCTCAAGCTGAGTGTATTCGTGAGTGTCGGTATATTTCAAATGGTCGGGATACTCGAATGCCATGATGATTTCTGACGGGATGAAGACGAGATATATTCTACTTCTTGGCTCGGTAGAATGGACGTTTAACCACGATCGCAGGATAGAGTTTGCCGCGAATGCTAACTTCGACTTGCTGTCCGGGCTGTGCGAGTTCGACGGGAAGGTAGGCAAGCGCGATCGCGCTGCCAACGGTCGGCGCTAGGGTTCCGCTCGTGACGATTCCTACTTCTTTGCCCTCAAACAGGACAGAATAATCATGGCGGGCGATATTGCGTCCCTGCATTTGCAAGCCGACGAGCCGCCGTTTGACGCCCTCTTGTTTCTGTCGCTCTAACGCCGATCGACCGATAAAATCACCTTTGCTATCAAGATGCACTAACCAGCCCAATCCTGCTTCTAAGGGGCTAATCGAATCGTTGATGTCTTGTCCGTAAAGTGCCATCGCTGCTTCGAGGCGTAGGGTATCTCGCGACCCTAATCCGCAAGGAACAACTCCGGTGCTGAGCAGCGATCGCCACAGTTCTACCCCAACTGCCGGATCGACCATTACTTCAAAGCCATCTTCCCCGGTGTAGCCTGTGCGAGCGATAAAAGCGGGGTTTCCGAGAACGGTTGCTTCGAGATGTCCAAAAGGTTTAATCGAGGAAATATCATCTTGAGTCAGGGCTTGTAAATGCGCGATCGCTTTCGGCCCTTGCAGCGCAATTAATACCTTTTCAAGAGAATGATCGTGAAACGTGAGTTGGCGCGTATCTAAATTTTCTAGCATCCAGGTTTTGTCTTTCTGCGTAGTGGCAGCGTTCACAATGACAACCCAGCGCTGCTGATCCGATAGGTCAAGCCCCTGATAGTAAAAGATCAGATCGTCAATGATGCCGCCTTGAGGATTGAGAAGAACCGTGTACTGCGCTTGTCCGGGCTGCAAGCGGCTCAAATCTGACGGCACAAGCCGCTGAATTTGGGTCAGCACATCCTTGCCCTGCAACGAGAACTTGCCCATGTGCGAAATGTCAAACATGCCTGCGTCCTTGCGAACGGCGTGATGTTCTTGCCCAATGCCTGCGAACTGAACGGGCATTTCCCAGCCGGAGAATCCGACCATTCGGGCATTTAGCGCGATCGCAGCGTCATACAACGGAGTTCTTAGCAAAGCCTCTTGAGTCACAGCGATCGTCCTCACAAAACAGCATCTATCGTTTGATCATTTGATCAAATTATCACCGCTTTGATTCACAAATCATGCTGTTCTATGTGATCTGTATGACATTTATATAACAACTATAAATAACGGCTATAAACGACAAATTATCAATGATGGCTCACAGAACCTTCGCGCCTGCCCGCTCTGATCCCTGTCCTTCAATCTTCTGACTCAAATCTCTCAATCTTCTGACTCAAACCTCTTGCAAATAAAACCATCCAGACACACACTATTGATGGGAATCAAAGTGGAAGCTGCGAGGTTATGTTGTGAAACGAGTTTTATCGATTATTTTAGGTGGCGGTGCAGGGACCCGTCTGTATCCTTTAACAAAGCAACGGGCAAAACCTGCGGTTCCACTCGCAGGCAAATATCGCCTTATTGATATTCCAGTCAGTAATTGCATCAATTCAGAAATTTTTAAGATCTACGTTCTGACTCAGTTCAATTCTGCCTCCCTTAACCGTCACATTGCGCGGGCGTTTAGCTTCCCTGGATTCAACGACGGGTTTGTGGAAGTGTTAGCTGCACAACAAACGCCCGAAAACCCCAACTGGTTTCAAGGAACGGCGGATGCAGTCCGGCAATATATTTGGCTGCTAGAAGAATGGGACGTAGATCAGTGCCTCATTCTCTCTGGTGATCATCTATACCGAATGGATTATCGCCACTTTATTCAACGCCACCGGGAAACCGGAGCAGATATCACGCTGTCGGTTGTGCCGATCGATGAGAAGCGAGCGTCAGACTTTGGACTGATGAAAATCGACGGGACCGGACGAGTCGTTGATTTTAGTGAGAAGCCCAAAGGCGATGCGCTAAAAGCGATGCAGGTCGATACAACGGTTTTGGGATTATCTCCTGAAGAAGCAAAACATAGTCCTTACATCGCTTCAATGGGAATCTATGTCTTCAACAAGGATGTTTTGATTGATCTGCTGAAGCAGCAAAGCGATCGCACTGACTTTGGTAAAGAAATCATTCCCCAGTCGGCGGCAACTCACAATCTACAAGCCTATCTCTTCAACGACTATTGGGAAGATATTGGAACGATCGAAGCATTCTATGATGCCAATCTTGCCCTGACCCAGCAGCCGCTTCCGCCCTTTAGTTTCTACGACGACCACGCCCCGATCTACACGCGTCATCGGTTCTTGCCTCCCAGCAAGTACTTAGATTCCCACATTACCGAATCGATCATTGGCGAGGGTTGCATCCTCAAGAATTGCCGAATTCACCATTCAGTGTTGGGCGTCAGAAGCCGCATTGAAGCGGGAACAACGATCGAAGACTCAATGATCATGGGTTCTGACTTCTATGAAGGTCACGCCGAACGTGCGTCAGGCGCAGACTGCGAATCTTCGCAGGTGAGCTTAGGCATTGGCGCAGATACGACCATTCGTCGTGCGATCGTCGATAAAAACGCTCGCATCGGCTGCAATGTGCAAATCATCAATAAAGATCGGGTCGAAGAAGCAAATCGCGAAGATGAGGGATTCATCATCCGCAGCGGCATTGTAGTTGTGGTGAAGAACGCTACAATTTCTGACGGAACTGTGATTTAGACACCGCAGGTAAGGAATGTGCAAGGGATGACGCTGTGAAGGAAGGACTGTCCGTTCAAGCGTCGTCCCTAATTTTTTTAATCGGGCTTCCTGGCAGCGGCAAATCGACCTTTGCGAGATCGCTACTCATCACTCATCCCGATGCTCTACTCATTTCAACCGATGCGATTCGCGCTCAGTTGTTTGGCGATGACGCCATTCAAGGACCGTGGCTCAAGGTCTGGTTAGAAGTTCGCCAACAGTTTCAGCGCGCTGTCGAACAAACGTCTAGTGGGCAAGCCTCGTTTGCAATTTATGACGCGACGAATGCGGTGAGAAAGCAACGTAGAGCCGCGATCGCGCTGGCTCGCACAACTGGATTTACGCACATCACCGGAATTTGGCTAAACGCGCCACTCGCTCTTTGTTTGGAGCGCAATCAACAGCGAAGCCGGGTTGTGCCGGAAGAAATTATTTTGCGAATGCATCGCCGCTTACTGGGCGCACCTCCTTCTTTAGCAGAAGGGTTAAATCAATTGGTAGAATGCACCCCTTCCAATCTGTTATCTCTCTAGCATTCATTGTTCTAATCGTCTTAGCGTAATAAAACGCGGCTTCGAGGCCCGATCGATTGAGCAGGAGTTCGCGCTGATTCTAAAACAACACGGTTGACCTCAAAAAACGGAGCGGCTCCCAGCGATCGCAGCACACTCGCGTCCGAATTAGCAGGATTGACGCTAGGTTGGGGTGTCCCGTTAGAGGGTGGACTAAGCGGGGTCGAACCTGGCAACGTTGGACTAATGGGGGTTGGCGACGTTGGACTAATGGGGGTCGGACTTGGCGACGTTGGACTAATCGGAGTCAGCCCTGCCGGGACGGTAATGGACAGCCGAACGGGCATGTTAGTCACTGTGTAGGAAAACACCGTTGGCTGTGCTGGAATCGATGGATTTGCTCTGGTGTTATAGTGCGATCGAAAGTCAAACACAGTTGGACTAGAGCCGCCGTTGCGATCGCTGTAGCGCGGTCCTTGTCCCCGAACGTCAAATGTGCCTTGGTACTGAGTTCCTGTGTTTGGATCAGTTGCGATTCCGGTGTACTTGCCCAAGACCACAAATTCATCTTGAATCGTGCCATAAAACCGGACATTTTCCCGATTGTTAAACCGTTTAACCAATAATAATTCTCCATTTGATAATGCTGGAGAAACTAATGCGCCACCAACTGAGACAACAGGAATGCCACGAAAATCTACAAAGTAGCGACCACTACTGTCAACCTGAACAAGATTAGGATTGAAATCTTGAGCGGAATACACTAAAACACCATTACGAAAATAGCGTCCTTGACTATCGGTATCGACCCGTGTTGTGCCTTGATTAAAATTCGGATTGATGTTGGGCGGCGCGATTGTACCGTTGACCACTCCTGAACTGTTGATGGTAACTTGCGCGATTAGCTCCGGGCGCACCTCTGAAGCAAACGCCGCAGGAGCCAGCGCTATCAGACTACTAGCCAGTATGAAAGAATGCAAACGATTCGACAACATATGACAACTTAGAATAATTAGCTATAGCGAATAGATGAGTTTCAGCACCCGGTAGACCGTTCTTCTAAAACCTAAACGTTGCGCGTACTGCTCCAATGACCAACGTATCATTATCGCGATTGTGATTTGGATTAAACACTACAAGCAAGCCCGGTGTCAGATCAATAAACGAATTCAATCTGGCTCGGTAGAACACTTCTAAATGATAAGCACTATCGGGCTGCCCGCCCTTTTCCCCACCCTGACTAAACCGGGGAAAGTTGTATCCCGTTGGTAAGCTGCTAGATGTAATTTTAGGCGGTTGCCCAAACAAAACGCCACCGAGATTTCCACGGACAAACAGATCTGGAAAGGCAGAAAAGAGCATCCAGTTCGTGGTCTGCACTGAGCCAGAAATATCGGTTGCCGTCGAAGTCGTCCAGCCGCCCCAGCCGCCAATCGTCAAACCAGGATTGATCCGCCAAGCGGCAGTAGTCCCGATCGCATGAGTATTAAAGCCAGAATTCGTGGGTGCAAAGGGAGACAGAAGTTGAGCATCTCCGATTCCGGTTCCAATAATGCCGTCAGGCGCATGAGAGAAAAGATAGTGGAGGCCGAGATTGATCGTATTAGTGGGAGCGAGAGACAACTGAGTGCCGATCGTATAGCGTCCGCCAAATAATCCGCCGATGTTTTGATCGCCCGTAAAGCTCGGTAACTCAGCGCTGTAGACCGCTTGTAGACTCACGCGATCGCTGATCTGCCAATCAAACCCTGCGCCCCCTGTCCCGTTGCCCAACGTGATGATCGGGTTGCGTTGTCCTAGCAACGAAAGTGCGCCTTCGCCTTCGCTCTCTAGAGGATTAATGCCGCGAAACGTGTTGCTCGCATTCACCCCTGCCGCTCCAACAATCACCCCAAACTTAGAACTGATGGGAAAGCGGTAAGATAAGTCGCTGAGGACAAGTTGATTGTTTAGCTCAGATTCGTAGGCGAGGCGTCCCATGTTGGTAAATACAGTCGGAGCCGACGATCGCAAGTTGCCAGTTTGCAGCCCGGTTAAAAGTAAGTCGTCCCCCTTAAAGGAAGTTGCCAAAGAAATCTGAACATTATTGGTGAGCGTCGGTTCAAGTTTACCCTTGCGCTCTGGCACACCATCTCGTGGAAAGAGATCAACATCGACGCTGTTGCTGCCTTGAATAGATACGATCGCTTGTCCGACCAGTCGAGTTGTGGTTGAGAACTGCTGTTTTTCTAATGTTGCAGCTTTGGTGTCAAACGCATCGACTCGGCCCCGCAACGTGTCAACTTCAGCCGCAAATTCTTTCTGTAGTTGCCCAAGGGTGGCGAGATCTTCTCGGCTAACCAGATCTGTGCTTGAGCCAGCAATCAATTCATTGATCCGATCGGAGCAAGCGTTTAATCCAGCTGCAAACTCGTATCGAGTGAGGACACGGTTGCCAGAGTAAGTGCGGTCTGGATATCCAGCAATGCAGCCATAGCGCTCAACGAGCGACTGCAACGCCTGAAATGCCCAGTCGGTCGGGCGCACATCTGAAAGTTGCGATACTGAAGTAACCTGTGCTTCATCTGATACTTCTGTCTCTGAGCTACTCGAAGGGCTAAACTCTGGTTGAGCAAGACTTTCTGGAAGGGCAATTGCCGAATTTTGGCGAGATGTCGCTGCCGTTGGACGGCTTTGAGCAATTTTTTGAGACTTCGCTGAAGAAACCCTGAGTTGGCTATGGCTGGCGTTAGGCACTACTTGCTGAATAGGAATTTGCTTTGCGGATTGTACGAGGGTCATTAGACCAAAATCTGTCATTTTTATACAACTAGAATTCTAGCTTTCTCCTTATACCCGCATTTTCAGGTTTCGAGGTAAGAATGATTTGGAGTGCTAAGGTTTTACGGCGCGATCCTTTGGAGTTTGGCGGGAGCCAATCGCGTCCTAATCCCTAGAACAGCGTTCTAAAAAACGGCAATTATTGCTAATCTAGATAGGCTGACTAAGAATTACTCTAATAATTGAGAGACGGAAAGTTTGATTTGAAACTCGTCTCCCTGTCCGGGCTTTGAAAAACACTTAATCTCTCCCTTGTGTTTCTTCGTAATATTGTGACTGACCGATAACCCTAGCCCTGTTCCCTGATCCACTTCTTTTGTTGTGAAAAATGGGTCAAATAGTTTAGCTTTCACTTGCTCAGTCATCCCTGAACCATTGTCTGCAACTTGAATTAGCACAGTCTGAGCATTTAACAATTTGGTGCGGAGGCTGATCGTCTTTGAAAGAGAGCTACGATCCCGTGCAATTTAGCAACTTTCTAGCGCATCAATGGCATTTACTAAAAGGTTCATGAGGACTTGATTGAGCAAACTCGCATAACACTCAATCAACGGTAGCTCACCGTAATGCTTAATTACCTCAATAGTGCCACCACTTGACGCGGTGTTGAGGCGATGCTGCAATATCATCAACGTGCTGTCGATACTGTCATGCAGGTCAATGCTCTTTAGTTCTGCCTCATCCAAGCGAGAAAACGTGCGGAGCGATCGCACAATCTCCCGAATCCGCTCCGCTCAAACTCGCATGGATGCCAGAACTTTGAGCAAATCGTCTACGACAAAATCTAGGTCAATAATATCAATCTCCGCTTCAATTTTGCCTGCTGGGAGACAGGGCTGTTGCTGGTACAAGTAGATTAGATGCAGTAAGTCTTGGATGTAGTTCTCGAGATGAGACAAGTTGCCATTAATGAAGTTTACCGGATTATTAGACCTTTTGCGTGATAGGAAGATTTGGGGTTGAATGGAAGAATCATGATGTTGTCCTGCTATGCTCACCTACGCCAAACTCGTCAAGACGCCAGGCAAGTTTCAACGGTTCACCGGACTAACGGTCGAGGAGTTTAACCAACTCGCTGAGGCGGTCGAGCGGTGGTGGAAAGCGTCCGAGCGAACCCGCCTGATCAGTCGAACTCGGCAACGAGTCGTGGGTGGCGGCGGACAGTATAAGCTAGAAACCTTCAAAGACAAGTTGCTGGTGCCATTGATGTACTATCGACTGGACGTGACGTATAGAACTATTGAGTTGGATATTTGGGGTCCATGTGTCGAATCTGAATCGCCTAGTGCATCGTTTAGAGCCAGTATTGGCAGAGCATTTAAGACCGCAACCACCCACTCCCCTAAACCGACGGATTCGGAACTGGCAGGAATTTCAGCAGGCGTATCCTGAGCTAACCGAAGTCGTGATTGATGCTAGGGAACAGAGCATTCAACGGCCACGTGGACAAAAGCGACAAAAGCCGTACTACTCAAAGAAGCGCAAACGACATACGCTCAAAACTCAGATCGTTGTGACGAAGAGTGGACAGGTGCTGTGGGTGAGTGAGTCGGTTCCGGGTGGGCGAGTGCATGACAATCGCTTGCTCAAGCGCAGTCGTGTCATGGAACGCCTGCCGAAACAAGTCACAAAGCGAGTGGACTTGGGCTATCAGGGGGTTGAAACCGACTATCCAGACCATGCGGTGGTGATTCCCAAGAAGAAGCCCCCGAAACAGGAACTCACCCCATCCCAAAAGCGGCAGAATCGCAAAAAAGCAAAGCGACGGATTGTGGTGGAGCCTACCCTGGCGCACCTGAAACAATTTCAAGTCCTATCGCAAACTTATCGAAATCGACGTGGTACAAACAATCAGAGCTACAATCGCAAAATCAGGATTGTGGCGGGGCTTGTGAACCTGCGTTATGAGAGCAGAACTGCCTAAGCAAGCAACTGAGAAGGAACGGGAGTACTCAACTTTAATCTCACTTATCACGCAAAACGTCTAATAAGTCCATCGTCCTGCACAAAACAGTCTAATTGCGTCTGATAAAACGTCAGTAGTTCCTTTAAAACCAGCTCCCTTGAAAACTGCTGCTCCACACGCTGTCTTGCATTTTGACCGAGGCGCGATCGCAATGCCGGATCAAACGCTAACTTTTCAATCGCTTCAGCTAGCGCCACTTCATCTTTCGCAGGAACTAACAAGCCCGTTTGCCCAGCTTGAATGGCACAACGAACTCCTGGAATATCTGTCCCAATCAAAGCCTTTGCAGCAGCGGCTCCTTCTAAAAGTGAGTAGGGAAACCCCTCATGTTCACTCGGTAACGTGACGACATCGCAGGCAGTATAAACTTGATGCAGGTCGGTCAAATAGCCCAAACCCTTCACGCCTGCAACCTTATGCCCCAAAGCCTGATCACATTCATCTGCTGTACAACCTGCTACTAAAAGCACATTGTTGGCGTCCCCTAATCCCGATCGTTCCCAGGCTTGCAGCAACAAATGAAACCCTTTACGCCGAACTGGGCGACCAACATAAGCCAAGACAAATGGAGCGTCAGCCACACCCAAGTGCTGTTTTGCCTGGGCTACATCTAAAGACTTGGTATCGAATTGCAGCAGATCAATTCCTGCAATCGAGCCATGTGCCATGACTGCACCTTGATTTGCGTCTAAAAGACCATCAGCTCGCGCCTCTTGTAAATTAGAGTGGCTGACCAAAAGCACATGAGTTGCTAATCGGAGGTTGATTGCTTCTAGCAACCGCAGTGACCATCGCAGCGTTCCTCGATATCCTAAGTAGGGCAACCCATGATTCTGATAAATTCTCACGGGAACTCGTTCTAGATAAGCGGCTAGAAGTGGAATCAGTGAAGCACGACTCTGATGAGTATGGAGGATCTTAGGTCTTGCCGTTCTGAGATGGCGACGAAAGTTAGAAAGTCTTTGAAGGAATGCCAGTGGGTTGAGGACTAGATCACTATCAATTAACTGTTTAGGAACATCCAGTTGTTCAATCACTGCCTGGTGCTTTAGTTGATTTTCAACCCAGAGTTCAGTTTTAATTCCTGCTTCGTTTAAATACTCGACAACAGGTGAGATAAACGATCGAGCACTTACTGGAAAATGAATACTATGAATGACTTCAACCATTGCAGGTTATTCCAAAGGTAATGGCTGACATTGCACATTTTTTAATGCTAAAACAGCAGAATTCGACATAGTTAATTTTACAGATTGATAGCGTCTAGATATCAAATAATCAGCGAGATTTAGACAATCAAAAATACTCATGACTGACAGCTTTATAAGTTCGCGAAAGAAGAGATAAAAAAATCCGTAACGGGGACGAGTGTAGTGAGTACAAATTAGATGTAGCAAGCCTAGAGAAGTACCCAAGTAGTTTGTAAATGAGAAGGTTCCGCTTTCTCGGTAATAGAGCAATGGCTCTGGCAGATTTACAAATTTGGTAGTGTTCGTGGTTCGACACCAAAGTTCGGCGTCTTGCGTTCGTTGAAAGATAAAATGTTCACTATAGGGATTTTGTCGAAACCACTCTGTTGAAGCCGCAACCGTGGGATGGATGAAGCTATGTCGAGCGTTAAATCCTGAATGCTGCTGCGTGTGAGTTGAGCGCAAACCAACGACCTGAGACTCAGCGTCGATGGAATAAGCAGCAGAGCCAATCACCGTATTGTCATCATGTTGAATCAATTGCTGGTACTGCTTTTCCAGACGCTGAGGATGCATAATATCATCGGCATCCATGCGCAAAAAATAGGGAGCATTTGCCAGCTTGACGAGTTGATTGAGACGGACATTTAAGCCTCTAGATTCTCCATCGCAGTAAACCCGAACTCGTTGATCGTTTAACTGTTGAGCAAGGGTCAGGGAGTCGTCTGTGGAGCCATCATCGATGAGAATCAGTTCCCAGTCTGTAAACGTTTGGGCAAAGATAGATTGAAGTGCAAGCTCGAAATAGCGACCAGGATTTTTGAAGGAAATACCAATGCTTAGCTTAGGATGCGTCATCGTCTGTGATTACTGATAAGGAAACATTCGCCCAGGTAATCCTGAAGCGGTAAAGGTTTTGTACCCAAACAATCGCCAACTAACCTCAAAAACAAGTCTTCGTGCGGCTCGAATTCCTTGTTGTTGACCCAGAAACAATTGACAGACAGAAACTAACAGCCGCCGCATTAGCTTGAGAGGTACTGTTAAGCAATAACTCTCTAAGGCAGACTCAAACGAAGTTTGACGTGTTTGAGAATGGCTGGTTTGAGAATGACTATCGAGCCAATGATCGCGAGCTCGCACTGCAAAGTCTAATAGCTCTTTCATACGCAAATCGTACGTATGTTCACCGTGAGTTCTCAGAAAACCGGCTTGCGCGATCGCATCTCGTTCTATTGGATGCGCCAAAAAGTGCTTAATTTTTGTGACTAACTCTTCTTGATCAGCAAAGACTGCAATCTCTTCATCAGCGCAGTAGGCACGTTCTAATCCGATCGCAGTTTCTGTGAGCAAAAACCCACCTGCACCCGGAACCTCAAACGTTCTAGCCTTGACTTGATTTGCGCCTTTGTAGGCATTGCTGAAGTTCAAGCTAATGACCGAGTCTCGTACAATGCGCGGAATTTCTTCGGCGGCTACTGATCCGGCAGACCAACCATGACCAAAGCAAGTCACGTCAATTCCGTATGATTGAAGTTCTGCAATTCGCTGTTTACGATCGCCATGTGCTGCGCCAACAAACGAAACCGAGTATCGACAGTTTGAAGCAGACAAAGGGGTTCGCAGCAGTTCTGAATTTGCTGCCCATTGAGTCAGCAAAACATTGGTAATTCCATCGTGATGATATTTCTCAATACAGTCTGCATACGTGGTAGTCATGGCGTGGTAAGCCTTACCAATAAACCGAGACACTTCCTGGTATTTCCAAGAATCATCCGTTGTCCAAGAAATGGTTGCAACATCTTTCCGGGCTTGAATCAGTTGCAAAGTTTCTAACCAAATCTCATAATCTCTCTGAATGGTTAGCATGACATCCGGTCGCGCTTGTTCCACCGCATTAAGAAGTGCTTGATTGAGCTCAGCATAGTCAGCAAATCGAGACTTATCCCAAGAATCAAAGTGGATCACTTCATGTTCAAGTCTTTGAAGTGCAGGCATAAATGCTGCGTATTCAGTTCCTATGCCACGGGCAGGATCGCCGTACTGATGCTTACCAAAAACACATAACACTTTCATAGAGTTACTAAGCAATTTTTTTGGTCGCAACAACGTGATAGCCGATCGTAAATCCCCTTTCTTGGTCAAACCGATCCAGAAGATGACAGAACACTGGAAAGACCAAAGCCAGTAAAGGAAGAAGCATGACCCAAATCGGTATCCAGAGCAAACGTAAAGCAGCATTAGTTTTTAAGCTGCTCGGGTTTGTCATGCGAATAAAGCGAATACTCTCTTGACCATAATGTTTAAAAAAACCTCCGTTCGGCTGCACAGAAATATCTGAGAAACCCGCTTCAGCGAGAAACTTTTGATACCAAAATAGCGTATAGCCCCCATAGAAATGATAAGGTTCTTGGTGAATTCCAGATCCAAGCGGAGCAGTTAGCAATAACGTTCCACCGGGTTTAAGAACTCGAGATAACTCGTGAACTACTTTGATAGGTTCGGGTACATGTTCTAAAACTTCAGTACATAGAACCGCATCAAAACTTGCTTCAGAAACTGGAATTGCTGTGGCATCACAAAGGTAATCGATCGTGCCATATCCCTCATGTCCCCTTAGCTGATCAGGTGAGAGGCTAGCAAAGTCTTGGGTCTTGTATTGGCAGTGGGAAAAGTAGCGGCGGTAGGGACAAGAACCCGCGCCGACATCAAGAACAGAGCTTTGCTTCGGAATGAGCAAGGCTTGCTGAGCAACCCAAGCGTCTCTCTCCACTAGATTAAAATTCCAAACCTTATTACTTGACAGGTAGGCTTTGATTAGTTTCATGACTAGCAGTCTCCTCATAACTATTAGTGCGATTGAAAAGAAGGCAAAAAATGAAAAATAAAATAGTGGGAGTCGGTAGAAAAATGAGCGTAAAGAAATGGTTATAGGTGTGCGCTGATAAAAGAGTCCAAGAAATCTGACAGTAAACCAACAAATGAAACAAACTTGTTGATGACTTTTTATAGAAGAATTTAGAAATTAAGCCAAACATAAAGGCATAGAACACAATGCCTACAAGACCCATTCCCCAATGAATACTGCCGTAAAATCCTGCTCCAATTGTAGGTTCGGGTCTAAACGGTAGTTCGTTTAAAGGTGGAGCAATCGTTTCATATGCTTTGAAGGGTAATAGCGTCAATAAGGGGTAAAGAAGATTGTATTTGTAAGGACCAAGACCGATCTCCTCGCACTGAGCTTCTAAGTTAATGAGTGGATACTGCAAATAGTTGAGGATCTCATCAATTCCTGATACTTCTGAACCTACCCCCGTTCTAAGGGAACTGAGAAACCCGATGAAAAGAACAAGCGCCCCGACAACCGATGAATAAATGACAGCTCGAACAACTCTATTGCTTGGCAGTGCAAAAAACTTCAGAATTGGTTTTAGTGGATTGTCAAACTGAATTGATAGACCGCATAGAAGAAACGTTATAAAAATGAGTAATCCTTGACGTTTACCGGCGACCAAAGTACCCAATATTTCAATACAGGACGCAAAGAAGAAAAACAACTTTGGTCTATTTTTAGCTTCAAACCCCTTGATAAAGAAAATCAGTAATATGCCGTTTAGAAAAAACAGAGAGGCAGTTAAAGATCCTAGTTGACCAAACCCTGATTCGCGCTGGAGCTGATTAATATCAAGTACGTTAGCACTTCCAGTAATATAGCCGTAAATGGGAAGAATTCCATATAACCTGACTGCTTGCACTACTTGAACAACAACTAATGCGATCGTGCTTAATATCGCAAGTTTGATGCTGCCTAGACTTAGTTTAATTAATGATTTTGGTTGGACAGGCTGATTAATCTTAATGACTTTAGTACCCAGCCAGAAAAAGATATACCCAATTGACCAGATGAGGACAGGCAAGTAGGTGATTTCGTAGTGGTAACTCGCGTTTGAACCTAAAAAATACCAAAGAACATAGGGAGACAATGCCTGAAGTGTCCCTAGCAAAAACAGTATTTCAGGCGTAACAAAATCTTTCCATTTAATCATTAGATTGACATCAATTAGTGAATACTGACCTGATTGTTAAATGAGTTTGGCGTAGATGTCGCCCCACAACAGCTTGTCCTTTGTGTGATTCAAGCTATCAATTAAATGATTAGCGCTCACCCAGCTTGGAAAAACCAACTCCATTGATTCGCTAATTGAGTAATTGAATTCTACTTGAGTAATCGTTTGAAGATGTTGAATACATGCTTCTACTTCATGAAGAAGCTCAACGTTAAACTCAAACGATAAAAAAGGAATTGGCTGTGTTAACCCTCGCAACACAAAGACCTCGAAACCTTCTACATCAATTTTGCAAAACTTTGGACATCCGTAACGTTCGATTAAATTATCTAGGGTTGTAATTGGTACAGATTGAGTTTTAGTCCACTCAAAACTATCAGAAAATCTGCCGCTTGTTTTCCATTTACTAGATAAGGTAGAAATCGTATTGGCATCTTCGCAAATGGAGAGTTCTGCAAATCCTTCGTAATCACCGATCGCCGTTTCAACGATCGTGACCGTCTTGGTATCTCCAAACCGCTGATAAAGGCGTTTCCAGCAGTTTTCTTGGGGTTCGAGACAAATAACTTTCGCTCCTAGTTCAACGAATATCTCAGTTCTGTTGCCAACGTTTGCGCCAACATCAAAACACAAATCTCCTGGATGGAGAAACTGAGAATAGAATGTCAGGAGCTTCTGATGCTGACGAACTCCTGAAGGACGATGACGCTCTATCCAGACCTTTGCTGGATAAAGCCAAGTTTGACGCAAATATCGTTTTAGGGGTTTCACTAGGTGCAGATTCGTTGTCATTACACTAACTCCTATTGACGTTAAACTGATGCCAGAGAGAACGGATACTTTGAGGTTGAGAATCAATAAACCACTTAAGCAGAATGCCAGTTTGTAAAAGAGTTATGCAGAATAAAAATTGCATCTGATTTGCAAAAAGAAACCCAATAATTGTGGTTCCTAGAAACCATATCAATGGAAATCTCAACCACTTTAGCCACTGTCTTGCAGCAATGTTTAAACACTTCATCGCCTCGATCGTTAATAGCCAAACGCCAAGATAACCGCTGTTGCCTAACATAGCTCCCATCAAGCCAAAAAAATGAGAGCCAATCAAGATTAGTAATAAAGCCAATACACCGCTGATTAGATGTATAGCCATGCTTTGTTTTAAGCCATCTACGCTAAATAGAACGTAGTATCCAACCGCATTCACCGAGTAAAAAGAATAAATTATTGTTGCAAGACGAAACGCTAAAATATTTTCGTTGCTAGTGCAGCTAGCAACCATAAGTTGCATAATCAGTGGAGCTAGCATAAATAAGGCTGCACCCAGTCCTAAGGCAATGAACCCGTTAATTTCAAGGGCTTGTTTAACTCGTCGCTGAAGCTCTACTCGATTGGCGTCTTTTTGAACAATCAGCTGGCTCAAAGTTGGAAGGAGTGGCTGCACCGGTAGCGCAGACAGTCCATTGATCGTTCCTGTAATATCAGTGATTGCGGCGTACACTCCGAGTACCTGAGAACCCAGTAAAGACCCAACAATTAAGCGATCGCCCCGCGCAAAAAGCGCCCCTCCTAAGGACGTCAACCAGGTCATCAGGCTATACCGCACCACTAGAGATCCTTTCGTGGAGTTCCAACTTAGGCACAGATTTGCGGGTTGAATCAGAGATCGCACCACCCAAGCATGACTAACCAGTGATGCACTACTCACGATTGCTTGCCACTGCATCAAGGCAACAACATGACCTCCTTGCCAAGCGATCACACCCAATCCTAGACTCATCAGTGTCCACTGTGCGGTATTGAGAAGATTGAGTAATCCATAGCGCTGATAGGCTTGCTCTACTCCAATTAACACTTGTTGTAGCAACCTTGCCCAAACTACAAATCCACCTATTTGCAACGATCGAATTGCAGCTATTTGCTGCGGTTGAGCTAGCTTAGGAAACCAATTTACGATCGCATCTGCGTTAAACCAAAGTGAGATCGCCGTCAAGGTTGCCAGAATAAGCATTGCTCCAAGGGTGACCGTCAATGTTTGGGAGAGACCCGCTCGATCGTCTCTGCCCAAATCCTGTGAGACAAAGACAGTAGTTGCTGTTGAAAGTCCGG
Organism: Myxacorys chilensis; assembly: GCF_059505265.1. Lineage (NCBI taxonomy): Bacteria > Bacillati > Cyanobacteriota > Cyanophyceae > Leptolyngbyales > Leptolyngbyaceae > Myxacorys > Myxacorys chilensis. The sequence continues at coordinate 48,338 of NZ_JCACKG010000206.1, forward strand.
CTTCTGCTAGAGCTACAAGACCTACAACCGCGGAAACGAGTGCCCACAATCCATACTCTTCAATTCCGATGAAATGGATGAGCAGAGGAATGGTGAGTAGCGCCATTCCCATCCGGACGACCCCAGCGGCTACGTTGTAAAATCCATTCCTCAGCACTGATACCACCTTCAAGTTGTCGGACTGTTGACGAAAATTTATAGAGAGCGATGCTGAGAAAGGTGCTTCGATCGTCTTTTTCTTGAATTTCGTCTGTTTAATTTCGAGCTTTTATGATCTTCCCTGATCTGTCCCATAGATTAGGCTTTCTCAGAAGATTTTCAGCCACGGAAAACACGGAAGCTGACAGTGGTGATTTGGCGAGGGCAGCAATATTACTGAGGAAGAGGCAGTATTTCTGCGGAATCTGCGTTATGCCCACCCTTATTCAAACGTATCTTTAGAACAAAAAAGTTAAAACAAAAAAGGCAGACCTAGAGTCTGCCTCTCAGAAAATAGTAATTCAAGCGGATTAATGCTACGCAGCGCGTAATGCGATCGAGGTGGTCACCGTCGTGCCATTCATCTTCCACAGCGCATTCCCACCCGTGCTGTAATTGCGCCACACAATATCCACAAAGCCATCGCCGTCTAAGTCACTGAGATCCTCCACCTGCCAATCTAAGTCAGCAAATGACAGTGCTGTGGACGTGGGAGCGCTTGTGCCATTCATCTTCCAAATCGCCGTACCGCCTGTGCTGCTATTGCGCCAGAGAATATCGGTAAAGCCATCGTTGTCAAAGTCTGCCACACCCGCAATTTGCCATTCCGCTGGAGTCGCTGATAAGGCAACGGAGGTACTGACACTCATGCCGTTCATCTTCCAGAATGCGTTGCCGCCTGTTGCGTTGTTGTGCCACAGAATATCCACAAAGCCATCGTTGTCGAAATCAGCGATGCCCTTGATTTGCCAAGACAGAGTTGTGGCAGAAAGCGCAATCGAGGTCGCTACACTGGTGCCGTTCATTTTCCAGATGGCATTGCCGCCCGTGTTGGTGTTGTGCCAGAGAATATCGACAAAGCCATCTCGATCGAAGTCTGCCACACCCTCAATACTCCAGTCGATAGGTGCCGCAGGTAGAGCAACAGATCCTGTCACGGTGAAGCCATTCATCGTCCAAATCGCCGTTGTTCCAGTGCTGGTGTTCCGCCAGAGCAGGTCTAGATAGCCATTCTTATCGAAGTCTGCCACGCTCTCGATGCGCCAGTTTGGGTCAGCTACCGCTAGAGGAATCGATGTCTCAAAGGTCGTGCCATTCATCTTCCAAATTGCGGTACCTCCGGTGCTGATATTGCGCCACAAAACGTCTACCTTGCCATCTTTATCAAAGTCTGCGGTTTCGGCGATCGTCCAGCCTGACTTGTCATCGTCCACAACTGTTCCAATTCCAGTGTCCGCACCAGCAATAATTCTGGCATTGCTGGCATTCGAGAGTTTGACGAGGAAGGTTTCGTCGAGTTCAAAGTTTGTATCGCCATTGACTTGAATCTCGATCGTTTTGCTCACTTCACCCGCATTAAAGGTGAGAATGTCAGAAGCTGCAAGGTAGTCATTATTGGAGATCTTAGCGCTGCCGTCGATCGTTCCATAATTGACCGTCACAGTTTCTTGGCTAGCTTGAGAGAGGTTAACAGTGAAAGCATAAGTTTTGGTGCCGCTGTTACCTTCAACTTGGCTAACATTGTTGATGCTAAGCGTCGGTAGTGCCTGAACATTCAGTACGATCGTTTTGAGCGCAGTTTTACTTCCACCCGCGCCGCTAAAGCCACCATCGTTTACGGTAACATCGATGGAATCGTTGCCAACAAAGCCTGAATTACCTCGGTAGATCAGTCCAGTTACGTTAGAGAGGGTAGTGTTGATTTGGCTGATAGTTCCACTCAAAACAACAGAACTTGTTCCATTACCACTCACAGAGGTGACACCACCAGAGACATTAGAATTGACTTTCAAACTGCCAGCAAAGGCTTGCAGTGTGGCTGTGATGATGTTATTACCAGCATCCACATCATTGAGGCTTATCCCTGGAACGACAAAATCGGTATCTTGTTGGGCAGTGAGTGACGTTGTTGAGCCTGTTGTGACAGAAACCGCACCTAGCGTGAAATTAGCACTGGAGGTAGGCGTGTTGTCTCCCAAAAATAGGAAATTAGGCGTTTGATAGGGGTTACTGGGGAGAAACGCGGGAGCAACGAAACTGCTGTAATCTCGCAGAGTTCCTGTAAGAATTTGAGTCCCGTCAGCGAACAAACGATAGGTATTATCTAAAACCCGAATTTCGTAGTTAACCGACTTGGTTTTGGTATCCAAGTTTGCTCCCTCTCCTTGGGTGAAAAGCGTGCCAGTCGGAGGTTCAGCTGTACCATCATTCTGCGCCCAGATCCGGTTCTCCCAGAAACCCAGTTCGATACCTTTTTTGTCGTTGCCGAGAACCGTTACACTAAAACCTGCTCGATCGGCATTACCATCGCCATTTTTTTCAGCGCCAGGGTCGGAGTGGTTTTCCGCATTAACTTGAACTGCAAACTTGAGGCTATAACCCGTTGTGCGATCGAGATTTGGCATCAACTCAGGTTTGGCAATGTAGCCGACATAATCTTGAATTAAGCCACTCGTATTCAAAGTATTTCCGCTTTGAACGGCAGCCAAGGGAAGATTGGGAAGAGTCTGATAGACAAATCCCTGAGAGTTGGGTGTATTATTCGTCCCATTGAAGAGGGTGATGGATGCACCAGGAGCCGCGATTACTGGAGCATCATTGACTGCGGTGAGGCTAACCGTTTTACTGGCTGTACCGATCGCTCCTGTGTCATCAATTAGCCGGAAACGCACTGTGCGATCTCCCGCAACTGGGGCATCTGACAGATTACTGTAGGTGATATTCCGCATTAACGCTTGCACGTTCGTTGGGGTTGCATTGGCATTAAAGGTAATGACGAGTGGTGTGCCATTGGTTCCTCCGGTAAAGGCTCCGATCGTCTGTACTCCAACTCTAAGAGAATTTCGACCCGGAGAATCTACGCCTGCACTAACTTGTCCAGCCCCGGCTGGGTCATTGCGAATGAGTAGAATGTCGTTGCTATTAGCACCACTAGTGAAGTCGACAGTTAACGTGCCCCCGTTGAAGTTAGGGGAGTCGGCGTCGGTGAGGGTGAGAGTGCTGTTAATGGCGATTGAACCAGCATTTTCACTGTAGGACAAGGGCGTTGCTGACAAGCCAATCGCGGGAGTTGATTTAGCATTGCGAGGTCGTGGTGTATTGACCGTAAAATCGTTAAGGTTATTGTCTGTATCAATGTTGCCACTCTTTCTGATTGCAGCAGTCGTATTACTTAAAGCTCCAGTAGGACTCCCTTCAGACCCATTCGCAGCACCATAACCGACCAAATCGACAACGCTGGCTCCTGTAGGATTAGCACCTATGAGACTTGTCGTGTTGTTGACAAGCGCAACTTTGCCAGTTGTGGAAGACATAGCGAGTGAACCTGATGCGTCCGGTGAAGGCAAAGCAGATCCATTGGCACCTTCAGAAATTTGGCTGATTAGATAGTAGCTGCCTGGGGAGATTGAACCAGAGAGTACCGTACTCGACCAAGCAGTACCCATCGAAGCGGCATACTGTACCGTCCAACCAGTCAGATCAACTGCGGTTGTGCCTCGGTTAAAAAGCTCAATGAAGTCATTTTTGTAAGTTGCCCCACTGTTGCCACCTGCTCCATAAACCTGGCTAATGACGACACTGCTACTAGGAAGGATGCCGAGGTAACTGTTTAGCACTGCTGCTTGAAATGCCAGAGGAGCCTCAATTTCTCCAGTCGTTGCTTCTAGACTCCAGTTTCCACCTAGCGCTGCATTGCCAGTAATGTCAGTAGAAGCAGCAACATCCGCGCTGGTTAATTTTGCCAACTGTTGCACAAAGGTTTGACCGATTTTACCCGCTGCTACATTGCAACCGTACAGAAGAATATCTGCATCCTCGGTTAAGGCACTTGCCCACGATCGTATCTGAGTGGAATCTCGGTCAAGATCCTGCAAATCAACCCAATCTGAGCCTAGCTGCAAACTCCCTGCTTCAGCGTGAGAGACAATGTGCAAACTAGAAATATTTGATCGCCCCATTAGCGTCTGGGTGATTTGAGCGATCGCATCTTGATTCGAATCTAAAACACGAACCTCTGTATTTGGCTGAACTCCTGCTAGCAGACTTTGATAGTCATTGACACCTGTATCGATAAATAGAAGGCTAGTTGTGCCAGAAGCCGCAGATTGAGGAGTAGAGGGCAGATGAAGTAATGGACGAGAGATGCGATCGCTTGAAGTATTTGGGGTAGAGGTGAGACCTGTAGTCGATGAGCGCTCAAAGTTCATAAGTTTCAGAATTGAGGGTGAAAGGTGCAGAGTGATCAGCAGAAATTTGCTACTCTTAATTGGGAATTATTAAGTGGAAATTTCTCTAAGTTTCTTCTGACGAATATCCAGAAAATGGCAATCATCGACATAAAACCATTCTGAGCTAGATGAACCTAGCGAACTTCTACGGAGAAGAACGGAGACCAAAACCGTTGCTCTGTAAATTCACTGGCTGGAAATAATTAAAAGAAAAGACAGGTTCTCTAAACCTGTCTTGGCAAGTGATATGGAGAGTTAACTTACGAATCAAGCGCGATCGCGGTATACGCATCACCATTCGGTTTCCAAATCGTGCTGCGATGGGTAGTAAGGTTGCGCCACAAAATAGCTTTTCTGCCATGCGCGTCTAAAGCTCTATTGCGTCTTGTGATCGCCGCACGCTAAAAACCCCTCCTTGTAGCAAGGAGGGATCCAGAACAATTTCAAAACAGTAAATTTAAGGCATTGCGGAGACTTAATTCATTACTGCTTCTTGCGACTTCTGGCACGGCGACGCATCAAGGCAGCAAACCCAACAGCAGCTCCCGAACCCACGATCGTAAACGGTTCAGGAATTGGTTCGCCACCAGCGCCACCAGCGCCACCATTGTCATTATCATCGTCACCGCCGCCCGCCGCGATTGCGATTCCAGCGATCGCGCCTGCACCCAGCAAGCCCAAAGGCAGCGTCAAGTTCCCTGCACCTGGACCAGCCGCCGCGATCGGAGCGCCTGCTGGCGGCAACTGACCAACCGTTGGAGCAACGCTTTCTGGAGGAGCAAGGGCAGCAGCACCAGGCGTGTCACCGCCACCGATTGGGCAAGCGGTATCTCGCAGGCGAACAATGAAATCGTCGAAGTCCCGGTCTTGCTGATCACGATTACGCACCAAATCAGATCCAGTGTCATCCCACGCTAAAGAAACGCCGCTTCCTTGACAGAAGTTTGCCGGGTCGCCACTAAACGAAACCTGTCTCTCCTTGTTGGCGTTCATCACGTCGCTAGAGTAAACCGTCCCTGTAGGACGACCGTTGTAGTTAGACTCTAGATAAAATACATAATTTGTGTTTGCTTTAAAGTTGTAAGTGGCAGAAGGATTGGCTACTGTGCCTTGTGCGGTTCCAAGAAAGTCATTGGCGGTTCCAACGTTGCTGACCTTGCTCGATGGGTTGAAGATACTGGCTGGTTCATCCGCCGGTTTAGTCTCAACAAGAAGGGGCGTCTTCTCATTGGTATCCAAGTTGATCACCCCGAATGTGGACTGATACGCACCGTGAGACTCAACAAAATTTGTTTCTAGAGTCGTGTCTCTGTTAAATCGAACGCCACTGTTTCCTAGTGACATGTCGGCTGCATGCGCTTGAATTGCCAAACTACTAGCGAGCCATCCCACTGTTGCGCTTAAAGCCAGGGTTGGAAAATGACGCCGACGATAGGAACTCATAGTTTTAAGTGAAAATAGCTGAAAGCGACGAGAGCTAGCCTGCTTTCCGGTTTTTTTTGAAGTGGAACTGTCTTCTAACACCATTAACCTAACGCTACGAACAAGATTTTCAGAATTTTATAGTAAAAGACACTTCGGTGTGCGAACCAGCAAACCAGCCGCCGCTGTATGAACGGCAACAAAGGAAAAAGGTTAAAAAACTATGATCCTTTGTTTCCGCTCAGTGTAAAAACCTATTAGGACGCTATACATCGTCCCCACGGTGGATCAGCCTCTAGCTAGGCTTGTATCGCTAGAGCTATGCCAGAGCAGGTCTGAGGTAGCTAATTTGAGCTATTTTGCCTAAAATTTCCTTTACAACCCTTGCCCAGTGAAGCTTTGAGAGCTTTATCAGGTCTTCATGATGTTATGATTTCTTGCATTTTACGTAATTTTCGGTGGAAGGGCTGCGTAAACTGTAACAACATCAACAACTAGAACTTTTGCACCATCCTGCTTCTAAGAATAAGCGGCTGAAGCCTAGACGAAAGAGCCATCGGCATGACCGATGATTGAGCTTTTCTAATTTGTAAGCGGGAGGAGGACCCAGATCTGTGATGATCACTGCCGAAGCTGCATTTTTTCGACGATTTGACTACGAAAATGCCATTCAAATTATCTATTCAACCTTACCGATTAGGTTACTTTCCCTAGGTGAGATGGCGTATTATACCGTTACCGCAGAAAATGGACTTGGAAACGCAAATTGTTTTTCGAGCCATAGCGCTTCGCTCCACCTGAGGGCTATGGTTAGTCTGGGTGCGCGAGTTGAAATATTTGCTTTTAAGAGAAATAATGACGGGAATACATGAGCGGAAGATTGCGAATTGGGTAGACCAGGACAATTTTCTACTTCAGGGTCTAGTCAACGATATGATTATTTCTGCATGAAAACTTTTGAGAAATTTGGTGCAGGTAATTCGCTACCGTAATATTCTTGCAAAGTAAATGCATCGACCTGAATTGCATCCAGTCGCGCAGATTCGGCTGCCCGAATCAGTTCAGCCTCCGTATCAGAAACAATTTCAGCGTTGAGTGCCAAAGCAATTAAGTCCTCTAGTTTGCCTGGAGGCAATTGACCCGCCCGGCTCGCTGCCATCACTGTTTTAACGAGATGTTCAGCTTGATCAGAGAGCGTTAAAGCTTGCTCTAGCCGTCCTAAAGCTTCATCAGGATGAGTCGGAACGTAAATGCCAGAGGTTAATAGATTGCGCCCTTCCCCAGGAATTTGCAGTGCCTGTGCAACTTGACTGCCAAGCCGATCGGACGGAAGACTACCGAACGGATTCAATCTTACAAAGCTTAGGAGCAGGGGAATGGGTAGATTACTCAAGATGCCTTCTAACGCTTGCTGAATTTGCGCAAAACTATACTGCATTGCCCAATGCACGAAAATCAGATCTTCTGACTTACATCCTTCAGCTTCAAATCGTCGTAGCGTTGCAGTTCCCAAATACATCCATGACACCCAATCTGCTAATCTTCCTGTAAGTTTCTCGTGTCGTTTCAGTGAGCCTCCAAACCCTAACAGCATTAAATCTGTGAGAAAAGCAAAGGTTGCAGATGCCCAAGCTAGTTTTTGATAGTAGCGAGCGGTTGGACTGATTGCTACCCCTGCTAGATAGCCACGAGACAAGCCTAGTAGAACCGTTCGGAAACCGTTTCTCACAATCAATCCAATGTGATTCCATAACACTTGATCGAATGCGATCGCATCGTTTGCTTCAATCGCCTTTACTTCCTCGTAGAGATAAGGATGACACCGAATCACCCCTTGCCCAAAGATCATCAATGTTCGCGTCAGAATATTGGAACCTTCAACGGTAATTGGAATCGGCATTGCGGTGTAGAAGTTTGCAAGTAGATTCCTCGGTCCACGAGAAATACCTGAACCCCCTAGAATATCCATGCCATCGCTGACGAGTTTTCGGGTGATTTCAGTGAACTGATATTTAGCGATCGCAGAGACCACCGCAGGTTTTTCACCTTGATCCACGGCACTAGCCGTATAGATCCGAGCCGCATCCAGGAGATACGTCAGTCCGCCAATTCGGGCTAACGGTTCTTCGATGCCCTCAAATCGACCGATTGATAAACCAAATTGTTTTCTAACTTTGGCATGGGCACCTGTGACTCGGGCGACTAACTTAGCAACGCCAGTGCAACTTGCTGGAAAACTAATGCCTCGTCCTGCGGCTAAACTTTGCATGAGCATTTTCCAGCCTTGTCCGGCTTGTTCTACGCCTCCAATAATTTGATCGACCGCAACAACAACATCCCGTCCTTCCACTGGAGAATTGTAAAACGGCACGCCCATTGGGTCATGACGTTTGCCCAAGATCAGGCCGGGTGTGTTGGATGGAACGAGTACACAGGTAATTCCAACGTCTTCGCCTTTGCCCAATAAATTTTCTGGATCAGATAGCTTGAATGCGAGTCCGATCAGAGTTGCGATCGCGCCCAGTGTAATGTAGCGTTTTCGGAAGTTTAACCTCAGATATAGCGTTCCGTCTTCTCCCCGAAACACAATCCCTTTAGATGTAATACTTGCTGCATCTGATCCAGCCGTTGGTTCAGTTAAGGCAAAACAAGGAATTTCTTCTCCCCGTGCAAGTCGTGGCAAGTAGTAATCTTTTTGGGCTTCAGTACCGTAATGGAGTAATAGCTTAGCTGGGCCTAGCGAGTTTGTAACGCCGACCGTTGCGGTGTGGATAAACGATCGTGAGGCAAGTTTCATCATCACACTGCTGTAGGCAAGGTTCGAGAATCCCAAGCCATCGTATTGGGTTGGAATCATCATGCCGAAGAATCGTTCCTGTTCGAGATAACGCCACACATCCGCCGGTAAATCTTTGCGGCGATGGATTTCCCAATCTGTTGCCATGCGGCAAACTTGCTCCACGGGGCCATCCAGAAAGGTTTGCAATTCAGGCGACACGGCTGGATAAGGTTCCTGATTGATGCGGTTGAAGTTAAGCGCACCTGAGAAGAATTCTCCTTCGACCCAGACCGTCCCGGCGTTAATGGCGGCGCGTTCTGTTTCAGAAATTTTCGGCGGCTGGATGACTTGCATCAGTGGCGCAGTCAACAGGTTCCGACGCAGCCAAGGAACGTTCAGAATGAGCGCAACACCGCCATAAATTGCCCAGAGCCAGAGGGACGCTTGTGCCGTTAGCAGTACGCTCGCACCATACAACGACCAAAGCCATAATGGTGCGCCAAAATATCCTAATAGCAATAGACCCACGATCAGAATCGTCAATGATAAGACAATCATAATGAGACTCCTTACATCATCAGGTTCTCAAACACAGCAGCGGCTCCCATTCCACCGCCGACGCACATCGTCGCTAACCCATATCGCACTCCCCGACGCTTCATCTCATGCAACAACGTTGCTGTTACTCTGGCTCCGGTGCACCCTAATGGATGTCCTAACGCGATCGCACCTCCATTCACATTCACGATTTCCTCATTTAGTCCTAATTTGCGGATTACGGCTAACGATTGCGCTGCAAATGCCTCATTCAACTCAATCAATCCGATATCATCTAAACTGAGTCCGACTTGATGTAAAACCTTTGGAACAGCGGCAACAGGACCAATTCCCATAATTTCCGGCGGCACGCCTGCAACTGCAAATCCTAGCAGCCGTCCTAATGGCTGTAGCTTAAATTCTTTCATTTTGGCTTCGCTCACCAAAATGGTTGCCGCCGCACCATCTGAGGTTTGAGAAGAATTTCCTGCTGTCACACTGCCGCCCACTCTAAACACAGCAGGTAGATGAGCTAGCGCCTCTAAACTTGTATCTGTTCGGGGTCCTTCGTCAGTTTGGAGAATCGTTTCTACAGGTTGCGGTTTGCCGTCGAGATACAGTGTTTCGCGAAGGTTGATTCGGATCAGTTCATCGTTGAATCGTCCAGCTTGGGTAGCCGCGATCGCGCGTTGATGCGATCGCAAGGCAAATGCATCTTGATCTGCCCGAGAGATCTCATACAGGTGCGCCACATTTTCAGCAGTCATTCCCATCGTGCAATAGACTTTTGGCGTTTCTGCAATCAATTCTGGATTGGGCAACAGATCATGCCCGCCCATCGGAATCAAGCTCATAGATTCAGCACCACCTGCAATCATGACGTCCGATTGTCCAGTGACGATCGCTTGATTGGCGAGTGCGATCGCTTGTAGTCCCGAGGCGCAAAATCGGTTCACCGTAGCGCCTGCAACAGAATCTGGCAATCCTGCCCGTTGAGCAATCACCCGTCCTAAATTAAATCCCTGTTCTGCTTCAGGAAACGCACATCCAAACACCACATCATCAACGTCGTTTGGATCGAGATCTGGAACTCGTTCAAGCGCAGCTTCCACAGCGGTCGCGCCCAAGTTATCCGAGCGCATATTCCGAAGTTTTCCGCGCGGTGCTTTCGCGATCGCAGTTCTGACACTACTCACAATGTAAGCATTTTGCATCATCATGGCTTTACCCTCAATTTCGTAGCGGCTTTTTCGTTTTCAGCATGTGTACAATTCGATCTTGGGTCTTCGATTGGCTCAAGAGGGGCAAGAAGGATTCGCGTTCTAGTTGCAGTAAATAATCTTCAGAAACCAAAGCAGGGGCAGAAAGTTCTCCGCCTGTCATCACATAAGCGAGACGAGTTGCAAGATAGCGATCGTACTCACTCGCAAATCCGCCTTGCTGGAAGACGTAAGCAATTTGTTCCAACACCGCTCTACCCGGACCACCCAGCACCATAATGGAATCGTTCTTAGGTGGAGGAACGTAACCAATCTGATCAAGGTGTAACGCCTCGGCTTTGGCAATTTCTAATCGCCGCTCGCCACTCATGAGAATCCGTGTATCACAGGGCAAAAATCCCAGTTCTTTGGCTTCGTAAGCACTCGTTGAAACTTTGGCAGTTGCGATCGTTTCAAACGCCATTCTCAAGAAAGGCTGAATATGGCTGGTGGAGTCCGTTGCAGCCCGTTCAGATGCACGGCTAACCATTCGCATAATTCCGCCCGCGCCGGGAATTAATCCAACCCCAACCTCGACTAAGCCAATGTACGTTTCAGCAGCAGCAACTACCTGCGGACAAGCCATCACCAATTCACATCCGCCACCCAACACCCGTCCTTGAATTGCAGCAACAATGGGCTTTGGGAAGTAGCGAATGCGCTGTAGGAGCGATTGGAATTCTACAATTAGGGTTGCGATCGCATCAAAATTCCCGGTCTGTGCCATCATTGCCATTTCTGCTAGATTTGCCCCTCCCGAGAAATGAGCGCTGTCATTTCCAATCACCAAACCTTTGTAATCCCTGGTCGCTAGAATTTCTAAAACACTAGCAAACCCTTCTAAAACCTTGTTGCTTAACGTGTTTCCTTTAGAACGGAATTCGTATAACAGAACTCCATCACCCATATCTAACAAAGCAGCTTCAGAATTCTGCCAAATTGGTTGTTTAGAAGTTGCTGGAGTCGTTTCATAAAATGGCTTTTGTACCCATTCAGGCACCGTCATGTTGGCGGCTTTCATATCAGCTAACACGGTTTCAAATCCCAACGCATCCCAGAGTTCAAAGGGTCCGATGTCCCAACCAAAGCCCCAGCGCATCGCGCGATCGATATCTTGAGGATTGTCAGCAATTTCAGGAATTCGATGGGCGCTGTAGTTCAACATCGCTAGTGTGGTTTGACGGAAAAAATCGCCTGCACGTCCGGGAACTTGATACAGGGACTGGATGCGATGACGCAAAGGCAAGGTTTCAAATTGCTTAATTTCCTCTAAATTCAACGGCTGAGCAGGTTCGTAAGCAAACGTTTTGGGATTCACAGACAAAATTTGAGATTTTTGTTTTTTGTAGAATCCTTGCCCACTTTTCGCGCCGAGCGTTCCCGTTGCAACCATCTTACGAAGCACGTCAGGAACTCGGAAAACATCCCGGTGCTCATCTTCTGGGGCAGCTTGATAAAGATGATCCGCAACATACATCAGCGTATCTAGCCCGACTAAATCTACTGTCCGAAACGTTGCCGATTTAGGTCTGCCAATGAGGGTTCCCGTTAAGGTATCAACTTCTTCAATCGAATAGCCTTGCTCTGTCCATGCTTTTATGCCCAGCAGAGTGACAAACATGCCAATCCGATTTGCAATGAAGTTAGGAGTATCTTTGGCAATCACAACGCCTTTGCCTAAATACAACTCGCCAAACCATTTCATTCGATGGAGCACATTTGGATCAGTGTCTTGAGTAGGAATCAGTTCCAGCAGTTTAAGATAGCGGGGTGGATTGAAGAAATGAGTGCCTAAAAAGCGCTGACGGAAAGAATCTGAGCGGCCTTGAGCAACCAAATGAATCGGTAAGCCACTGGTGTTTGTCGAAACAATCGTCTCGGGTTGAATGATTGCTTCTAAGCGTTGCATTAACTGTTGCTTAATCTGTAAATTCTCAACAACGGCCTCAATCACCCAATCGACTCCGCTCAGTCGATCAAAATACTCATCAAAGTTACCGAGAATGACTCGTCGAGCCGTTTTCTCTGTAAAAAAGATCGGCGGGGACAGTTTGAGGGCTTTCTTAAAGGCCGTTTCAACGAGATCATTCTTCCGTCCGGTAGTAGCAGCAACATCGAGTAGGTGAACCGTTAAACCTGCATTAGCGAGATGTGCGGCGATTTGGCTTCCCATTACGCCAGCACCTAGAACAGCAACAGTTCGGAATGGCTTCAGCATAATTCTAAAATCCTCCCTTCAATGAGGTCGTTAATTGAGGATTGAGAGGTTAATTGAGAATTGAAAGATTGAGAGATTGAGCAAAGGTTGGACAAGCTTTAGTTGGAATGACTGGACATTCTATTTCTTGAAGATCAAACCCTGACGAATCTTGTGGCGTTGTTCTATCTCCAGTGTATAAGAGACTGATATCCTTAGCCAATACGCTTGCAATCTCCTGGCGATTGATAGATTCATTAGAACTGAGAAGCCGACATCGTTTCACGCTTGCCCAATAAGGCTGATGACAATTTGCCTCATCGACGATCGCTTGATACAACGACAGCACACACGGATGCTTCAGCAAGGTCTCTTCTGGTAGGCCCAGTTTCAACTTCCGCAGAGCTTCAAAATCTGGAACAATGAGTGCTCCACAAAACTTCTGATCTGCACCCACCACGATCGCTTGTTTGACTAACGGCGAATTCTCCAATCGAGCCTCAATCGGCTGAGGTGCGATATACTTTCCTGTCGAAAGCTTGAAGAGGGCTTTCTTCAGTCCTGTAACTTGCAGAAATCCATCCTTCGTTAAAGCACCCAAATCGCCTGTATGCAACCAGCCTCGCTCATCGATCGCCGCCTCAGTTGCGGCTGGTTTTTTGTAGTAACCCGGAGTGACGTAAGCCCCTCGAACAAGGATTTCGTGATCGGGCGCGATCGCAACCTCCACTCCTTCAATTAAGCGTCCAACTGTTCCAGCACGATTGGCGCGATCGCGGTTACAACAGACCACCGCACTCGCCTGCGTCAATCCATAGCCCTGAAAAATCTCAACGCCTGCTGCTGCAAACACGTTTGCTAATTCTGGCTTTAAGGCTGCACCCCCACAAAGCAAATATTTCAGACGATTCCCAAATAGCGATCGCCAGGGCGACCACACGAACCGATCTGCAATTTTGAGCAGCAGTGCATAAATTCCCCAAGTTGAATATCCTAGCTTATAGCGTTTGGCAAGCCACAATGCCAAGGCAAACGCTAGTCGTGATCGCTTAGACGGTAGGTTACTCGATTGCTCTAGCGTTTTACTGTAGATTTTTTCTAGGAGTAAGGGAACCGAAGCGAAAATGGTTGGTTTAACTTCTTTAAGATGTTTTAGAACACGATTGGGATTAGAAAAATAAATCGTGTGACCATAGTAGATGTGACCATAGATTAAGCATCGTGCAAACACATGGGTTAAGGGCAGAAACGAAAGCGCAATTTCCTGCATTCCCCATTGCAGTCGAGACAAACTTGCAAACGCTGCTAATGCATTCCCTGAAAGATTTTCATGGGTTAGCATGACGCCCAGCAACTGTCCATCTGTTCCAGGCACATAAACGAGTGTGGCTAGATCATGGGGGGAAAGTGCTGTTCGCAGATCATCAACCTGACTCGCAGAATGCTGAGCTTGTCCTGCGGCTCTGATGTGATCCAGTGAATAAATTTTGTGCAGATGCGTGACCGGATTGGCTGGAGCTTCAACCAAGATAATATGCTCAAGATTTGGAGCTTGGTCTAGATAAGGTAGAACCTGTTGTAGCACTTCTAAATTGGCAACAATAAATGCTTTTGCCTCGCTGTGTTGTAGGACAAAAACAATGTTTTCTAACGTTTGAGTTAAGTCAATCGGCACATCGACTAACCCTGCTAACAGGCAACTCATATCTGCGATCGCAAAGTTCACATCACTCCGAATCAGCAATGCAACGCGATCACCCCGCTCCAATCCCAAATCTAACAGTCCTAACGCTAATGCCTCAGTCTTAGCCTGGAACGCCGAGTTTGAGAGCGACCGCCATCCTGCTTCTATAGATTGATTGAAGGCAGCAGCATTCGGGCGGAGGCGACAAGCTTCATCTAGCAACGAAGGTAATGTATGCCCCAATGGAGATCGAATCCTTTGCTCAAGTTGATTAATATTTTTGGCACTAAACATCGTTCGTAAGAAGAATATTGATTCTTCTCCTCCGTAGGTGAGTTAGGCTTCATTAATAAATGGCTGACAAGTCTCTGCACCAATTAAATGTCTTTCTAACCAGTCTTCTAAATCCGAAAACACTTCCTCGTAATCGGAATCAACATAAAGATCATGGTAGTTGCCCGGATACTCTCGATGCTCTTTATCCGGGAAGATGACTCGCTGGAAAAATGCTCGACTGCCTTCGGGTAAAGTAACGCGATCGCTACTTCCATGCATAATTAACAGCGGAATCTGCAGCTCAGAAGCATGACTATAAATCCAGCGAACGGTTGCAAAATACTCGGTTGCTAGACGAGCACTACCGTATTCGTGGCGTAGTGGATCGACCAAATAGGAGGCGGCAATTTGCGGATCGCGCGATCCGAGATTGGTGGGAATCTTGAGCTTCAGACTAAATCGAGGGGCAATTCGAGAGAGAAGCCGCCCGATTGTTAGCCTCACAGGAGAAATATTAACCTTACCCAGAGCGGGGGCTGTAGCGATTAATCCTTGGATTTCGTGGGGCGATCGCAGGACATAATCCAGCACAATCGTTCCGCCCAAACTATGTCCCCAAAGGATCATCGGGCAACTGGTTCGCTGAGTCCGCACAAAGCGTAAAAAGAGGCGTAAGTCTTCTCGAAACTCCGCCCAAGCATTGATATATCCTCGTTGTCCAGTTGAGCGTCCATGCCCCCGTAAATCGAGGGCATAGACCTCATAGCCTTGTGGCACCAAATACTCCACTGCGTTCTGAAAGACACCGCTGTGCCCGCCCAGGCCATGCACTAGTGTCACGACGGCCTGACTCGGTTCTTCAGGGTGCCAACTTTGGTAATAGAGCGTTGTCCCTTTCAATCCTTGAAGGGTTCCTTCTCGATGCTTCATAGTTTTTTTCCTTATTGCACAGTTCGCTTTTCTTTTGTAGGTAGAGTGAAAAGCGATGAGGCGCGATCGCTAGTTACTAATGTTAGTAATTAGCGATGAATAGGCTTTTCTTATTAAGAAAATACAAGAGCAATTAATTCTGGTAGATGAATTGCCTCAATAATTCAGCTTGAATGGCTGTAGCGTCGATTGCAGTTGGCTTTCTGCACTATCAACATTCCTCCAAATCGGTAGCAGAATCCTTATCTCACTTTAGTAAATTTGAAAGCGGTCATCAAGTTTTTGAGTTAATTTTTAACAATCAAAATGAACAAGAAAGAAGTATTTTAGCGAAAGAATACTCTAAGTTTTCCTCTCCTTTTCTCACCACTAGAATCGACGGGCGGCAAAAAGTCTTCGGCTCTTAGAGCGTTAGTTTAAGTTTTTAAATTTTCGATTGACATCTTGGTGTTCAGAAAAAGATGCGATCCTTCGGAGCCTGCGAAGCAATCGCGCTTATGGAGCCTGCCAATATATTTATTTACTCGATACAGCAGTGACATCCACATTGAGATACAGATAGCAGCAATACCAGTACCCCTCTACTCTTCAAGGCTTATTGAAAACGCTTTTAAGATTCCACTTTCAACTCTGCGATGATCGCCCAGTCAAACCGCTAACCAACGGTTCTACAGCAGTTTGGTACGTCACGATGATGAGTAAGTCACAGAGCTAAACCCGATGCAGATACTACAATCGACTTTTCGGCAGCGTGATCAACGCGGCAAAATAACTACAGTCGCGAGACGATGCATCTCAAGTTCCGAAAACCGAGAGCCTATTCGTGTAGTTCAAGGCTGCCCATCATCTCGCTACCTGTAGAAGCCTATGAATCGAATCATTCGTTTTGCCATGATGGTTTTCGTTACATCGTGTTGCATCGCCGCTATCTTGTTTCAGACCGTGCAATCAGCAGTAACAATCTCGAATTCAGCGATTGAGTCTCCAAGTCGTGTAGACGTTGCCCAAAACATTGATTTTGCGCAGCACTTTCGAGAGCTAGGGGTTGAAGGTTCGATTTTGATCTATGACTTGAACAGCGATCGCGTCTTTCAACACAACCCACAACGGAACACAACTGCTTTTTTACCCGCGTCCACCTTCAAGATCTTGAATTCTCTGATTGCTTTGGAAACAGGAGTTATTTCAAATGACATCGCGGTTCTAACATGGGACGGAATTCAAAGAAAGCTGCCTGAATGGAACCGAGACTTGAATATGAGAGAGGCAATTAAGCTTT
Source organism: Myxacorys chilensis (assembly GCF_059505265.1). Classification (NCBI taxonomy): domain Bacteria; kingdom Bacillati; phylum Cyanobacteriota; class Cyanophyceae; order Leptolyngbyales; family Leptolyngbyaceae; genus Myxacorys; species Myxacorys chilensis. The sequence goes on from NZ_JCACKG010000206.1 coordinate 65,128, forward strand.
CTGCCTACTGGTTTTACCAAGTTTTAGCGCGTCGAGTGGGATACGACCAGATGCAGAAATGGGTCACTCAAGTGAAATACGGCAACCAAAAAATTGGCAGTCAAGATGATATTGATAAATTCTGGTTAGAGGGAGAACTGAGAATTACACCTCAAGAGCAAATTCAGTTTCTCCGTCGTTTTTACAATAATGAATTGCCCTTCTCCAAGCGATCGCTCTCGATTGTCAAAGACATGATCATTATGGAGCAAACTCCAGACTACACAATCAGAGGCAAGACAGGGTGGGTTGGTTTTGTGGGCGACGTAACACCACAAATTGGTTGGTTAGTTGGTTACCTAGAAAAAGGCAAGAATGTCTACTTCTATGCCACTAACATCGATATTCGTAACAAGAAAGATCCATCTGCTCGAATGGAATTAACACGTCGTTGCTTTAAAGAGCTTGCTGTGCTGTGAGTCAGTGAAGGTACTACTGGTGGCAAGTAAAGCAGGTTGTTAGAGCGATCGCTTCTACTAAAGTTCACAGCGATCGCTTGTTGAACGATGAAAATAGTTTTTTCTGAATAGATAGACTGAAAGTTTCTGCCCATCCACCCATACAAGAATCTGAGGCAAAAACTTTCAGTCTAAATAGTCGTTCTACCGCTTTGTCTGTGGCAGCTAAAATCTTGTAATTTTGAAGAGATCGGTCAAGTCAAAAGCGCTAATAAGGTGTTCGTCATGGATGTCGAAGTCTTACCAGCTCTAACCGCGGATAAGCCGATTATCCAGCAGATGATGGAGCTTTATCAGTACGATTTTTCAGAGTTTGAGAACACTGACCTAAACGGGCATGGATACTTTGGCTATCAGTATCTAGATTACTATTGGGTTGAAGCCGACCGCTACCCGTTTCTGGTACGAGTGAATGGTAAACTTGCTGGTTTTGTGTTGGTGAATCAATATACGTATCTTCCGCGTAGCCAATACTCAGTGGCGGAGTTCTTTATCTTACGAAAGTATCGTAAGCATGGAATTGGTCGTCAGGTTGCGTTTCACGTTTTTGATTTATTTTGTGGTCGTTGGGAGCTCCATCAAGTTCATACAAACATTGTTGCCCAACAGTTCTGGCGAAGTGTTATCGGAGCTTACACAGAAAATAACTATACCGAGACAATAATGGAGGACAAAGATTGGAAGGGCACCGTTCAATGTTTTGATAATACCGCTAAGTTGAAGTCTTGAGTAAACTGTTGTCAGCGATCGCAGTAGAACAAATTTGTTGAAGCGGACAATCAAGATTGATTTGGTGGTGTTGTAGATCTGATCGATAGCCGCTCAACAGACCTGTTATAGTCGTTAGCTGGCAAAATTCGGTGCTGCATCATGAATGTATACCTTTACCCAAGTCACAACTATCCATGACTGATAGAACTCAATACTTGTTGGAATTAGCAAAACGCAATGTCAAAGCGTACATCGCCAACCCGAAAACGAAGGCTGTCATGGTTGCAGGTTCCGTCGCAGAAGGGCTATGCGATGAATACTCGGATTGCGATGTGATGCTTTATTACGATGAATTGCCTTCTGAAGAAGAGTTGCACCTTGCGCGCCAGCAAAATCACGGTTCAGAGTTGATTGGGATTTTGGGCGATCGACAAAACGGTGCGTTTGGGGAAAGTTTTCTGATGGACGGGATTGAATTTCAGTTTGCTCATGCGACGATCGCACAGTGGGAACAGGAAATGGCAACCGTCTTGGAGGAATTCGATGTTCCATCTCCGATCACGAAAATGCTGTATGGAACATCGATTGGCATTCCGTTATACGGCGAAGCGCTGATTCAGCAGTGGAAAGCCAAAGTCGTAAATTATCCGGATGGACTCGCGCAAACAATGGTCGAGCATTATCTCAAGTTTTTTGCAATTTGGGGAATGCAGGAAAAGCTTGCCAAACGGGATACAACGCTCTGGTACTACCAAATTCTGCTTGAATCAGCCCAAAATCTTCTCGGTGTGTTGTCTGGATTGAACCACCTATATTACTCAACATTTCAATTCAAGCGAATGAGCAGATTTATTGAGCAAATGGAGATTGCCCCTGAAAATCTTGCCTCTCGTCTCGAAGGCTTGTTTCGTCATGAAGCCGCTGTAGCGGTTAATGAACTTGAATCATTGGTTCGAGAAACCGTGGAGCTTGTGAAGATTCACATGCCTCAAGTGAATACTTCAGCAGCAAGGCAGAAATTAGGGTGGAGACAGCAGCCGTGGAAGCTCAGCGAATCAGAGCGGTGAGAAATTCCAGTTAACAACTGTGTTGCAATGGAATGTATCAGTCCGTTGAGTTGCACAGGTTATCGCATCCGCTAAACACGATCGTTTGGTTGCTACGCCTAGCATCGTAATAGGCAGATTAGTGCGAATTTGATTAAATAAACGACATGATATTAGAAGTTGCCATCCTTGATGTGAAACCTGCTCAAAACCAAGCCTTTGAAAGCGCGTTTCAACAAGCGTCCGTGATTATCGCTTCTATGCCTGGCTATCTTTGGCATCAACTCCAGAATTGTGCTGAGAATAGGGACAGATACATCTTATTGGTGCAATGGGAAAAGTTAGAAGATCATACGGTTGGCTTTCGCCAATCTGCTCAGTATCAAGAGTGGAAGAATCTGCTTCACCATTTCTATGATCCGTTTCCCACAGTGGAGCATTATCACCTCGTGCTTCAAAACAAGAAAGAAACATAGCCAAAGCGATTAACCGTAACCGAACAAGGTGCAGCACCTGACTGTCTACAGGTAAACGCGACATTGAAGCTGATCAATAGGTTTACAAGACTACCCATCTATAGATACGCACTAACATAGACTGACCTAGAATAAAGCAATGCTGATTCTAGAGTTCAGGGAAAGGCAAAACTCAGCAATATAGCGTGATTGATGAGGCAATTCGCACATTTCAGTTTGTTTAACAAGTGCTTGCAGTACTAAATAGATCATTGGAAAGTGGCGGATTACGACCTCAACAAACATTGTGCAGCGTTGCGAAATTCAGCTCTGCCAAAGAACTCATCTCTCGATCGCATCAATTTGCCGCAGAAAGAGCATGGTTAGCCGTTTCTTAATGTTGAGTCTGACCTCTACTTTGGCTGGAGTAATTCCCTCATGAGCAAATTACTTTTGGTAGCTGGAGCTAGTGTCGCTGTTGGCCTCGCATTCTTGTCTCAAACTCAATCTGTGCCTCTTGATGTATCTTTGAGCGCAAATTCTGTGCGACAGATCATTGCTCAAAATACCTCAACTAGTTCGCTCACGATTCCTAACCAGTTTGACAGTGCCACCGATTTTTCTGAAGGCATTGCCCTAGTTCAGGTCGGAGAAGAATTCCGATATATCGATCGCGCCGGTAACGTTGCTGTACAACCAACCTCAGAATTTGAACTCTATTCTCCCTTTGCCGAGGGATTCGCCATTGTGAAGTCGGGCGATCGCTATGGGTACATCGATCGCACCGGAGCGCTAGTCGTCTCGCCTCGATTTGAAACTGCTGCACCGTTTCAAAATGGGTCAGCTGCGATTCGCCTCAATCAAAACGTTGGTTTTATCAACCCTCAAGGGCAGGTTGCCATTCAGCCACAGTTTCTATATACATCAGGATTTTCTGAAGGCTTAGCAGCCGTTAAACTAGGCCAAAAGTATCGCTATATCAGCCCGACGGGGAAAGCTGCTTTTCAACAAGAGTTTGACGATGGCTGGAAATTTTCGGAAGGATTAGCTGCTGTTCGGGTCGGCAAGCAATGGGGCTACATCGATAAGACTGGAAAGGTTGCGATCGCGCCTCAGTTTGATGGCGCATTTGATTTTTCAGGCTCGATGGCGCGGGTTCGAGTCGGCGACAAGTGGGGCTATATTGACAAAACTGGAAAGCCAATCATTCCACCCAAATTTAAATTTGCATCCGATTTTTCGGACGGGGTGGCACTTGTTAAAATAGGTCAATTATGGGGCTACATCGATAAAACTGGGAAATTAGTGGTTCCAGCAGATTTTAGCTACGCTGCACGGTTTTCTGATGGGCTAGCGCCCGTTAAGTATGACAATCAGTGGGGTTATATTGATCACGCTGGAAAGATTGCGATCACGCCTCAATTCGACGAAGCTGGATCGTTTTCTGACGGAATGGCGCGAGTCCAAGTCGGCAACAAATGGGGCTATATCAAGCAACCCTAATGGTTGAAGAAGTTCTACCGTAGGATGAATCATATTTATAGAATGAGCGATTTAAAGTAATACCGATTCTATAGGAAGGCTTCGCTCGTGGACATCGATATCTATATTCTCGACCTGTTAGCCATCGGCATACTTTTGCTCACAGTGACGTTATGCTCAGGGTTGATTGCGCGTCTTCCGCTCTCTTATGCAATCATTTATCTGATTGTTGGAGTGTTTTTAAGCCCCTATGGACTTAATTTAATTCAGGTTCGTCCAGACGCTAATATTCTCGAAAAGATTGCCGAATTGGTCGTCTTGATTTCACTGTTCAGTTGCGGGCTAAAGATGAATCGCCCGATTAAATTTTGGGCATGGGAGTCTACAGCTCGATTGATTGGCTTTCTGATGCCAATTTCTATTTTTGCAGTGACGGCAGTTGCTCACTGGGTATTGGGTATGGGCTGGGCACCTGCTATTTTGCTGGGAGCCATTCTTGCTCCAACTGATCCCGTCTTAGCATCAGAAGTGCAACTGTACGATCCGGGCGATCGCGATGAACTGCGCTTTGGGCTGACCTCAGAAGGCGGGCTAAATGATGCGCTCGCCTTTCCTTTTATATATTTCGGTTTGCATCTTCTAGAAGATGCAAATTGGCAGAATTGGTTTAAACAATGGGTTGCAGTAGATTTGCTGTGGGCGATCGCGGCAGGAATCGTGGTCGGATTTGCCGTTGCGAAAGCGATTCGGTGGATTGATCGATCTCTCCAGCGATTCCATACCGTTGACGGACTCATGGAGGATTTCGTTGCGATTAGTACCATTTTTATTTCGTACTCGCTGGCTGAAATAGTAAACGGGTACGGCTTCTTGGCTGTATTTGTGGCAGGAATTACCATGCGGCGGCGGCGAAACCAAGACAAATCCACTTCCCAACTTCACTTTATTGAGCGGCTGGAGAAGCTTTCCGAGATCGGAACAATTCTGCTTCTCGGATCGCTACTCCGAAAAGAACCCATGTTGGCGTATGCAACCGATGGAATTTTAATAGCTGTACTCCTGCTGTTAGTTGTGCGTCCTCTCGGCGCTTGGCTCAGCACTATCGGGCTCCGCGTACACCCTGCGACACGATGGCTTTATGGTTGGTTTGGAATCCGAGGCGTTGGGTCAATTTATTATCTAGCTTATGCGTTAGGGTCTGGATTAGAAGGACGTGACGGAGAACAGGTGAGTTGGATTACCTTTTGGACAATTATAGTTTCAATCTTTTTGCACGGCGTAACGTCAACGCCACTGATGAAATGGTATGAACGCAATGTTGAAGGAAATACCAGGCTAGAAGAAGATCCAGCACAACACGAGCAAGAAGCCGAAAGCGCGTGAAACCATATCACCTGCGATCGCGCTGAAAACACTAGGAAGAATAGGCCAGACCTATTCTTCCTCTACACTGGAAGTAACTGCTGATTTATCTCAATACCGCGATCGCGCATCATAACTTCAAACAAATCGGTTGGCAGCGCTTGTTCTACTGCCCAAACTCCTGGTTTCTTCAGTTTTCCAGACAAGATCAGTTCTGCCACCGTTCCAGTTCCCATCCCAGCCGAAATCGCGGTGTCAGGATGTACCATTGTCGAGCAACAGCGCATTGCCTGACCATCCTTTTGCCCCGTCACCTCTGAGCGGATTGCCACGCCAATTCCACTAAAGCGATCGCTAACATCAGTCATAGCGTGGCTGACGTGAGACAAAAACTCGATCACCGCTTTTGTTTGCAACAGCTTAGGATGCCACCACCGCGCTACGCTCCAGGTTAGGTAGTTATAAAACTGCGGAATGGTCGCAAATTTGGTTACAACACTTTCAACTGGAAAGGTCTCTGGCAGTGTGAATGCTTCTGGCATGTCAAACCAATAGACGCCAATCTTGCCATAGGACGGAAATTCGACAGCCTCGCGATCACTATAGGGCTTTACGGTTTGCCATTGCCCATTTAGCCAAGCCTGAAATGGGCGCTGCAACCCCAGAAACGTTGTTCGCATCACAGTGACGCCCGCTCCGCCTGAGCCTGCCACGACATAGCTGAGGTGAATTTTTTCGGGTTTGTCTAACTGCTCCACATCTCGCCGCACCATACTGTTTGAAATGCCTGGAAAAATGCCAGTGTTGACAATCGCAGTGACCCCTGCGGCTTCTGCCTCTGCTCGATGCGCCAGCGCCTTTCGAGTAAACGACGGATGATCGCTAACATCCAGATAGTTGACGCCTTGCTCAATGCAGGTTTTTAGCACACTGGTATCTCGGTAGAGAAACGGTCCAGCACAGTGAATGACAAGATCGGCTCTCGAAATTGCCTCTTCCAGCCGAGTGCGCTCGCTCAGATCTGTAACGACGAACTCAACTCGCTCTCCCAACTGATGGCTGAGTTTTGCGCCTGTTGTGAGATTGCGTCCTGCGATCGTAATCGCTACTGAGGTATGAGCCAGCAAATCTGCTGCTACTTTACTGCCAATCCGTCCACTGCCACCGAGAATTAAAACCTGCATAAGCTTAATAAAAAACTTTCTATACCAAGCCTAGGCTTGGGTAAAAGCCAATAAAACAACATTTAATCTAATGATATCTAAGTGCATTGTTAAACTTCTCCACCCTTGGTGAGGACAGTTTAGAGAAAATTTGATTAGAGATGAGGGCGGTAACACCCTTAATAAAAAATAATCGTACTGGTGAAAGAGTAATCTCACTCAGTACGATCGCAGTTGATAAAGTTAAAAGTCAAACAATCTATCGTGACTTCTGTATTTCCTGATCAGTAGTCACTACTTATTTCCAGGCGTTCTTCCGCCTTCGTCATTGCTACCACCGTGGGGACGAGAGTTGCCAGGATCACATCCTTCTGAGCCGTTGCCAATTCCCTGATTGCAGTTTTGTTTTTTGCCTTTGCCTTGCTCGATGGTGCTACCAGTGCTACTGGTTTGGTTTACTTCCACTGCATAGGGCGAGGAGATGCTTTGAACTTTGCCGATCGTTGTTAGCGTCTGGTAAACAAATGCGCTTAGTTCAGATCGGGTTGCTACACGAGTTAGCTCAAGACGACTGGTACTGGGATAGTTGATAATGATCCCCCGTTCGGTTAGAGCAGCAATCAGTGAACGGTACTGTGTCGGAATGCTAGCCGCATCAGTGTATGTCGCTAAGATTGTCTCGACCGAACCTGTCGTTGTCGTGTAGTTGAGGGCATTTGCTAACGCAACTAGAATATCTAATCGAGTTAAACGAAGCGTTGGGTTAAATTCCTTCGTTTCATCGCCAAAGAAGCCCATCTCATACGCTTCGCGGATTGCGCCGTAAGCCCAGTAGCTGCTTGATACATCCCGGAACGCGATCGCATCGCGGACTTTAGCTTGCTCAAACGCTTTACGGACGATTGCCGCAAACTGTGCTTTCGTCACCACATCGTCAGGACGGAAGCTGCCATCTGGGAAGCCTTTCACGATGGTTAGCTTCGTCAATTCGGTAATAAACGAGCTAGCCCAGTACGTGGACGAGACATCGCTGAAGCTAGTCATCGACGAGCTAGTAGCGCCTGACATTGTAGTGCCCGACATTGCAGCACCAGTCATTGCAGCACCAGTCATTGTAGTTTCACTGGCTGACATAGATGTACCAGCGATAGTAGAACTTCCTGTGCTGATTGCCTGAACGCTAGTCGCGCGAACTTCACGAGTCATTAACTGCTGCTGACGGGTCATTAGAACCGTGGAACGGGCAGTTGTCATTTGGGATACGGTTTTGTCGTAACTTACTAGAGAACCCGATTCATCCGTGCGGTACACCCAGTACTGTCGATCGCGAACCATAACTACTTGATAGCCAGGAACAACTGCCTGAGTACAGCTCTCTCCCTCACTACCTAGCCCTAAGCAACCATTCGACCATTCTTGCTGTTCAAATCTGACGATGCGAAACCCTGAAGTGTCTTCCCCTGTCCGTTTGGCTAAATCGCTAAAGATAGCCCTAGAGATAGATTTCGGCAATTTCTTAACCTTGTCACCCTCTCTTTCATGGTCATGATCGCCATCATGATCACTGTCTTTGTCGTCGTCTTTGTCGTCATCTTTAACCTGACTTCTAGAGTCGGCAAGCTCCTGCGTTTGAGGTTGCTGAACAATAGAAATTTTGTCTGTCTGACCTGTTAGATTCGTCAAAGGCGTTGCTGAAACAGCCCCAGCTTGAGCGATCGCAAGAACAGCCGCTGCTAAAACAGCGTTACCGAGAAAAGCAAAATGGTTTTGGCTCATAGCTCTCACACCGATGTGTAGGTTGGAGATTGACATTGAGTGGAGTAAGAAGTTTTTCTCGCTCAGTAAATATTGTGTAAATTAATTTACATATAAGCCACCGTGATAATACTGAGCTACCCGCCTTATCTGGAAAAGCAGCTCATGCGGAAAGTTTGCTCGCGCTGGCATCTTGATTACAATGAGCTAGAAGCGGTGCTACCTGAATAGCTTTAAAGAATAATTAATACTTTATTAGCTCAGTAAAAACCGAACAAAGGCAGCAAGTAGATTTAGAGAAATTGTGGCTATTGTGCGATCGTGATCCTCGTGGAATCACGCACATATCACGAGCAGGTTCAACAAAAATTTGCACCTTACACTTCTGGTTGTGGGTGGCGGAGCTAATTGCTAGCTTATCGATCGGTGTTTAGAAGAAGTGCTGATAATGCAGATCGATCAACCTAAACTGCGATCGCTAGAGTGAACTTACATACCCTTGCGGAACACCATCAATTGAAACAGGTTTCAGTTGTATCAGTCGTACCTATCAAGACAGCAAGATGATAAGCCGCTCAACTGGGTAAATGAGGCATCGTTACCCAATTGAGATCAACCTGATCCAAATTGACTTGAGAAAGCTTTGCGTCCGCTAAAACTGCCCCGCGTAGCACAACAGAACCTAACGTCACTTGAGTCAAAATTGCTCGGCTCAGATTTGCACCACTCAGGTTAGCGCCGTTTAGGTTTGCCCAACTTAGGTCTGCCTCAACCAAGTTCGCCTTAATCAACTCCGATCGCTCTAGATAAGCCCCCCGCAAAACGGCTAGGGCTAATTTTGTATCACTTAAGTTTGCCCAACTCAAATTGGCTCCTGTGAGGTTTGCCTCCGTCAGGTTTGCACCACTTAGGTTGCTCCCCATCAGATTTGCCCCCTCCAGGTTTGCCCAACTTAAGTCTGCCCCAACCAAGTTGGCCTTAATCAACTCCGATCGCTCCAAGTTTGCTCCCCGCAAGTTTGCCATCGGCAAACTTGCACTACTCAGATTAGCTCGACTTAAATTTGCTTCCATCAGATCCGTTTGGCTCAAGATGGCGTCACTCAAATTTGCACCACTGAGATTGGCCCTGCTCAAAATTGCACCCCGCAGATTTGCCTCATGCAGCCTAGCTCGGCTTAAATTCGCTTCAGTCAGGTTTGCATTCTGCAACACTGCTCTCCACAGCATGGCTCCACTTAGGTCTGCACCAAGCAGCAGTGCCTCAGACAATTCTGTTCCTACAAGATGGACTCCACTCAAATTTGCTCCCCGCAGGTTCGCTCGTCTCAAGATCACTCCATTGAGATCCGCCCCAACCAAGTTTGCCTCGCTCAAGTCTGCTTCAAATAAAATCGCCTTTTTTAGAGCGATGCCGCTCAAGTCAACTTGATGTAGACGCGCTTCAGTCAGATCTGCGGTATGAAAGTCTCGTTCTCCTGTGGCATAGCGCTGCAAGAGTTCTTCGGTATCCATTGCCTGTACCTCTCAATACCATCCTTGAAGTTGCGATTCAGCCCAAATCACTTTGCGCCGTCTCACAGGTGTCTAGCACTCCCACCTTCTTGAAACAGTTCATGAATCCTAATTCACTCCTCACTTGCTGTTTCTTGTGTGGTGAATCTAGAAGCAGCAGAATATTTAGGCATTCACGCAACAGATGTAAAGTTAGCTTTTCAGCAGATCTCATTTCTGTTGCATAGTTCAATTGTCTAAGAACTCAGCGAAAAGGAACACTAGATTTGACGTTTATTTATACTCGGTACGAGTATGTTAGTTCAGAGTAGAGATCTGTCAGATTCAAACTGCATCCACCCAATCAAAACAAATACTAAATATGGACAGCCCTAATAATCCAAGTTGCGGGTTAAGTTGAGAGAACAGAAGAAAACAACCGCAAGCC
>NZ_JCACKG010000207.1:0-3156 GCF_059505265.1 Myxacorys chilensis
ACTGAACAAGGATACTACTCTTAGCTCCCTGTCCGATTTTTGGGTGTCATTTCAACCTTTCCAAGCTGGGAAGGTGGACTTTGCTATTGCTGGCATGACCTTGGGGCGAGTCTTTGAAGAATTATGGTTGAATCGCTTGACCTTCCAGTGAACTGGAGGATTCATCATAGGACTATCAACTTTAGAACTATGCTATGGAAACTCACAACTTAAAGCTGAGGGGCATGAGTTGTGCCTCGTGTGCTAGAAGCGTAGAAGATGCGATTCGTTCAGTTCCAGGGGTTCAGGACTGCAACGTTAACTATGGGGCAGAGCAAGCAATGGTTGAATATGACGCGAAGCGAGTCAGCTTAGCGCAAATTCAAACTGCGATCGTTGATGCGGGTTACTCGTCTACTTCGCTACAAGATCAGGAATTTATAACGGGTGAAGACGATGCCGAAAAAACACAGCGTTTGCGAGAATTTCGTCATTTGCGCCGCAAAGTTATTGTTGCTAGTATCATCAGCGCTATTCTCATTTTTGGCTCACTGCCGATGATGACCGGATTAGCAATTCCATTTATCCCAGCCTGGCTGCACAATTCCTGGTTTCAATTTGTTTTGTCTACCCCTGTGATCTTTTGGTGTGGTGCAGAGTTTTTCATCAATGCTTGGAAAGCGCTCAAGCGTCACACGGCGACAATGGATACCTTAGTCGCACTAGGAACGGGATCGGCCTATCTCTACTCACTGGTGACGACGATTTTTCCTGGCTTCTTTATTGCTCAAGGATTGTCGCCCGATGCGTATTATGAGGCGGCGAACGTGATTATTACGCTGATTCTACTAGGGCGATTATTTGAGATGCGAGCGAGAGGTCAGACCTCAGAAGCGATTCGCACCCTGATTGGCTTGCAAGCTCGTGATGCGCGAATCGTTCGCGGTGGGCGAGAACTGGAAGTACCGATCCAAGACGTTCAAATCGACGACATTGTAATTGTGCGTCCGGGGGAGAAGATTCCGGTGGATGGCGAAGTGGTGAGTGGAACCTCGACGATCGATGAATCAATGGTGACGGGCGAAAGCGTCCCTACTAAGAAACAACCGGGCGATGAAGTGATCGGGGCAACGATTAATAGAACGGGGAGTTTTCGGTTTCGGGCAACTCGGGTGGGCAAAGATACCGTCTTGGCTCAAATCGTGAAGCTCGTGCAGCAAGCTCAAGGATCGAAAGCTCCGATTCAGCGATTAGCCGACCAAGTTACAGGCTGGTTTGTCCCGATCGTAATTGCGATCGCGATCCTGACGTTTATCATTTGGTTCAACACAACAGGCAATCTAACGTTAGCGATTATCACAACGGTTGGAGTGCTGATCATCGCTTGTCCTTGTGCATTAGGATTGGCGACTCCAACTTCTGTATTGGTTGGGACGGGCAAAGGAGCCGAGAACGGCATTCTGATCAAGGGAGCCGAGAGCTTGGAGTTAGCGCATCAGATCGGAACGATCGTATTAGACAAAACCGGAACCCTCACCGCCGGACAGCCAACGGTGACCGACTTTATCACGACCGTTGGTTCAGCCCATGAACTCCAGTTGCTAAAACTAGCGGCGTCGGTTGAGCGTAATTCAGAACATCCGTTAGCCGAAGCGGTGGTGCGCTATGCCCAAACTCAGGGCGTGGGTTTAGAGGACGTGCAGGACTTTGAAGCGGTTGCAGGCAGCGGAGTTCAAGGCAGAGTTGCCGATCACCTGATCCAGATTGGAACGCAACGGTGGCTACAGGAATTGAACATTGATAGCCGACCGCTGCAAGCCGAAAAAGATCGATTGGAATCGGTTGGTAAAACGGTAATTCTGATTGCGATCGCAGGCAAGCTCCAGGGACTGATGGGCATTTCAGATGCCCTGAAGTCCTCCTCTGTGGAAGCGGTACGATCGCTACAACGAATGGGACTTGAGGTGATCATGCTCACGGGAGACAATCAGCAAACGGCAGACTCGATTGCAAAAGAAGTCGGAATTCAAACGGTGATTGCCGAAGTCCGGCCCGATCAAAAAGCAGCCGTGATTCAATCTATTCAAAGCGGCAGTGACAATCGTTCTAGGTCGAACGGTCGTCGGCATTCTAAAGCAAAAATTGTGGCAATGGTGGGAGATGGCATTAACGATGCCCCGGCCTTGGCTCAAGCGGATGTGGGCATTGCGATCGGCACGGGAACCGATGTTGCGATCGCGGCGAGTGATATTACGTTAATTTCGGGTGACTTGCAAAGCATTGTCACAGCGATTCAACTCAGTCGCGCCACCATTCGCAATATTCGTCAAAATCTTTTCTTTGCCTTCATTTACAACACAGTAGGCATTCCCATTGCGGCAGGAATTCTGTTTCCAATCTTTGGTTGGTTACTGAGCCCAATCATTGCAGGCGGTGCAATGGCCTTTAGTTCGGTATCTGTTCTAACGAATGCGTTACGGTTACGCAATTTCAAGCCTAAAGCGATCGCATAATAGTTCATTGCGTTGACAATCATGTTGAACAAAGTATTAGGACATCTTGCAGGAATAGGTTTGCTCTTGAGTGCAACCTCTGCGACTGCTCAGATGCCAATGGAGCATTCGCAGCCGACTCCACCGTTTCGTCGCATTAACCAACCGATCGCCTTAAAGATAGGTGTTACAGCAGGCGGTTTGGCGCTAATCGGGTTAGAGCTTTGGTGGTTTCTGTATAGCAAACAGAAATCTCAGAAGGCAGACGCGACTGATCAGGGCATTCAGGAAGTAACGATCACGGTTGATGGGGGTTATGAACCGAGTCAAATTGTTGTCAATGCAGGTCAACCTGTGCGGCTAAATTTCTTTCGCCGTGATCCGAGCAGTTGCCTTGAACAAGTCCGCTTTCCAGATTTTGGCATTGCCCAAGATCTGAAGTTAAATCAGACGACTCCGATCGAGTTTACGCCGTCTGCACCAGGGAAGTATTCGTTTGCGTGTGGGATGAATATGTTTCATGGTGTGGTTGAAGCGATTAGCGCAGAGCGTGACTCCAGAGGAACCGCAGCATCAGATGCCGCGAGAATTGCCCTCACCCCTAGCTTCCCTCACCCGCAAGTGAGGGAAGCTAGGTTGTGTTGATAATTATGTGAAGTTGGGCTGAATAAGCTAAAAGGCGATG
>NZ_JCACKG010000208.1:0-73665 GCF_059505265.1 Myxacorys chilensis
TACTCATGGCTCTCAAGGTGCTGGATCTATCTATTCACAGCGTATACCGGGAGAGTTTTTTACTGACTATCGGACTTTTAAAACAACCTCTGAGACTACAGAGGACGGACATCTCTACTCCTATTTTCTTCTCCCAAGCGGTGTTTCTCGCTATTCTTAAAGTATTGTCAAGTCTTTCCGTTCCCCGAATTTATCCATCGGAGTCCAAGCATGTCTAGTGAACTTCAGGCTGAATTGCAGACGGCGGTAGAGCAGCGACGCAACTTTGCGATTATCTCTCACCCTGACGCCGGAAAAACAACGCTGACCGAAAAACTGTTGCTGTATGGAGGTGCAATCCATGAAGCAGGGTCGGTGAAAGCTAGACGCGCTCAGAGGCACGCGACCTCAGACTGGATGGCAATGGAGCAACAGCGCGGTATTTCTATCACATCCACCGTGCTGCAATTCGTTTACCGTGCCTGCCAAATTAACTTACTCGATACGCCAGGTCACCAAGATTTTAGTGAAGATACCTATCGAACCCTGGCGGCAGCCGACAACGCGGTGATGCTGATCGATGCCGCGAAAGGATTAGAGCCACAGACTCGGAAGTTGTTTGAAGTGTGTCGGATGCGATCGCTGCCCATCTTCACCTTTGTCAACAAGCTCGATCGTCCGGGTCGCAGTCCGCTAGAGTTGATGGATGAGATTGAGAAAGAGCTGGGAATGCAGACCTATGCTGTGAATTATCCCATTGGTATGGGCGATCGCTTTAAAGGGGTATTCGATCGAGTGACCCGCAAGATTCACCTATTCGAGCGCAGCGAACACGGAAGGCGAGAAGCGGTGAACACAGTGATTGATTTGGGCGATCCAAATATCGAGAATTTGTTGGAGCAAGATTTGTACTATCAGTTCAAAGATGAATTGGAGATGATCGAAGAGTTAGGCTCAGAACTTGATTTAGAAGCCGTTCATGCTGGAGAGATGACGCCGATCTTCTTTGGTAGTGCGATGACGAATTTTGGGGTCGAGCTATTTCTCAATTCATTTCTGGAACACGCGCTCAAGCCTGGAGTTCACGAAAGTACGCAAGGCGAAATCTCGCCGACCTATCCAGAATTCTCAGGATTTGTGTTTAAGCTTCAGGCAAACATGGATCCGAAGCACCGCGATCGCGTCGCCTTTGTCCGCGTCTGTTCTGGCAAGTTTGAGAAAGATATGACCGTGAGCCACGCTCGCAGTGGAAAAACCGTTCGGTTGTCTCGTCCTCAAAAGCTCTTTGCTCAAGACCGTGAAGTGATCGAAGAAGCGTATCCCGGTGATGTGATTGGTCTAAATAATCCTGGTGTGTTTGCGATCGGAGACACCATTTATAGCGGTCAGAAATTAGAGTATGAAGGTATTCCCTGTTTCTCGCCAGAAATGTTTGCGTTTCTCCGAAATCCTAACCCGTCTAAGTTTAAGCAGTTCCGAAAAGGCGTTTCTGAACTGCGAGAAGAAGGGGCAGTGCAGATTATGTACTCTGCGGACGAAGCGAAACGTGATCCCATTTTGGCAGCCGTGGGGCAACTCCAGTTTGAGGTTGTGCAGTTCCGTTTACAAAATGAGTACGGCGTCGAAACGCTGTTAGACCATCTGCCGTACACTGTGGCACGCTGGGTCGATGGCGGTTGGGATGCGCTGCACAAAGTTGGGCGGGTGTTCAATACGCTGGTGGTGAAAGATAGCTGGGAGCGTCCTGTATTGCTTTTCCGCAACGAGTGGAATTGTCAACAGCTTGAAGGCGATCATCCAGAATTAAAGCTCAATAAGACCGCGCCTGTGGTTTCTGGAAGAGAACCAATGGCAATTTGATCGTCAAGATTCAGATGCTTTAGGAGCGAAAAATTTAGCCCTTGGGATCTCGCGTC
Source organism: Myxacorys chilensis (assembly GCF_059505265.1). Taxonomy (NCBI): domain Bacteria; kingdom Bacillati; phylum Cyanobacteriota; class Cyanophyceae; order Leptolyngbyales; family Leptolyngbyaceae; genus Myxacorys; species Myxacorys chilensis. The sequence continues at coordinate 1,896 of NZ_JCACKG010000208.1, forward strand.
ATGAGATCTCAAGGGCTTTTAGGTTTAATGCCAGGAACATGTTTGGCAAGGCGAAAAATTGGTGAATACTACATCATCAATCCTTTCTATAGCGAAAGGGGAGCAATTGTAGGGAAACTCTAGGTTCTTCCGGAAGCTTTACTTAAAGTAGTGAATTATACACGAAATATATCTGCTTACGGAACTTCTATGTTGTCCTCACCGAGCAACCCTTTTGAACTAGACAACGCCATTTTCTCCGAAATTGCGCTAGGCGCTAATCGCGTTTCAAATGGTTGTTTAACTCATCACTTAAATAAGGCACTCAGTGTTGCTCCAGAAGGTATGGCAGAAGTAGATACCGAAAAGGCATTTCAACTTGTCGATCGCATCCTCCCTTTTGAGGCGTGTCTCTATCACCAGATATTGCCGCTGTCTCTAGAAGCAGGATGCTTGTATCTGGGAATGGTCACTTTAGAAGACGCGATCGCATTGGATTACGTCCGTCGGCTTGTAGGCTTTATGAACTATACGTTGGCTCCTCAACGTATCTCATCAGAAGCCCATTATGCTGCTCTATCAGCTTATTTAAACTACAGTCAAGCTCAAAGAAAAGCACCTGCTGAACCTTCGTCTATTCCAACAGGCTCTCAAATCACAGTTGACGAAACGGTCGCTGAAAAAGCAGCTCTCGATTTTTATTCCAAAGACACTTTTCATTCCAAAGACACTTATATCTTAGAAAGTCCAGATGAATTGGAGCCCGAAGAAGAACATTACACTTCATCGTCTGAGCCGATTTCTCAACGCGATCAACTTTCAATGCCTGGAAGCGCACTTCCCGTTTTAGAAGTCAGTACTAACCATCTAAATAGCTCCGATGAGACTTTGACGCAACTGCCCCCAAATCAGCTACTGCAAGAACTCCTCGGACGCATTTTCATGGATGGAATTGGTCGGCTCTACTTGGAGCGTCAAGCGGCTAGTGGCCGAGTGTTGTGGAGCCAGAATGGTGTTTTGCAATCTGTGATCAACGAGCTTCCTTTGCCTGTGTTTCAAGGTTTGCTAAACGAATTGAAGCGCTTGACTCACCTACCGCTGAGTCCCCTTCAAACTGCACAACAGGTTGAGATTGAGCGGCTCTGCCAAAATAATAGAGTGCTGCTGCGGCTCCGAATGATGCCTAATATTCATGGAGAGGAAGCGACCTTACAGATTTTACGAGGGGCAGCGCTAAAGTTTTATCAGAAGCAGCAGTTAACCAATCTGAGCCGAGATGCGTTGGGTATCGCTAAGGAATTGCAGAGAAAATTGGGAGAGATCCGCGATCGCCGCACTCAAGCCAGCCAACCTCTCTCCGTCGACTCTTCAACCGTAATGCCTACCTTGGGTCAGGTCTTACAGATCGTCGAACAGCAACTTGTCAATCTACAAGACCTAGATCAGGAGGCTTAAACGATCGCAGGTTGCTTTGTCCAGCGTCCCAAGGGTGTTCCAATAACGGCAAGTTCCTGCATGAGTTGATCAAACCGATCGGGTGTTAGAGATTGAGGTCCATCAGACAAAGCTTTTTTCGGGTCCGGATGAACTTCAATCATCAGCGAATCGGTTCCTGCCGCGATCGCAGCCATTGCCATCGACGGAACATATTCTGCTCGTCCTGTGCCATGGCTTGGATCGACCATGATCGGCAGATGCGTGAGCGATCGGAGCACCGGAATGGCAGACAAATCTAAAGTGTTGCGAGCAAACTGTCGGTCAAAGGTCCGAATGCCACGCTCACACAGAATCACATTAGAGTTTCCAGCTGCCAAAATGTATTCGGCTGCCATCAGCCAGTCTTCGATCGTCGCTGCCATTCCACGTTTCAGCAACACTGGTTTATCTTGAGCGCCAACTTTTTTGAGCAGCGAGAAATTTTGCATATTGCGCGCCCCAATTTGGAGCACATCGGCAACGTCTGCGATCGCGTCTAAATCCGCAGCGTCCATCACTTCAGTAATGATGCCTAATCCTGTCGCACTGCGAGCCGCTGCCAGCAGTCCTAACGCACTCTCGCCATGTCCTTGAAACGCATAGGGAGAGGTGCGAGGCTTGAATGCACCGCCACGTAGAAACTGCGCTCCAGCGGCTTTAACTCGCTCTGCAGTTTCGATGATCATGTCTTCGTTTTCAACTGAGCAAGGACCTGCCACAACCACGATCGGATGATGCTCACCAAAGTAAACCGTTTTATCAGGAGTCAAAACAGCGACCTCGCTCGCTTCTCCATGTCGGTACGTTCGACTGACTCGCTTAAAAGGTTGCTCAACGCGCAATACTTGCTCAATCCACGAGCTAACTTCCTGAATTTGCAACGGATCGAGCGAAACTGTCTCACCAACTAAACCAATCACAACTTTGTGCTGACCGACAATTTTTTCGGGTGTCAGCCCCCAGCTTACAAATTCTTCAGTAAGCCGCGAGATCTCAGCTTCTGGGGAGCCAACTTTCATTACGACGATCATGGTGGAGTTCCTGTTGGGTTATAAAATGGGCATCCGTCTAGGCAGAGGTGAAGAGAATCTGCGTAGAGGGCGTCCACTCATCCTAAAACAGATATTTAGAAACGGCTTTTGAATCGTCTAATCTTGTAGGGCAACCTTGTAAAAGATTGGTTGCTCCATGAGAACCTTGAGCTTTATGAGTAAGAATGCCAGCGAAACAGCCCAATTTGCAAGAATTCAGGCTGAGCAGAGCAAGTGCTTGCTCACGTCTACTGAATCGCTATTGATTATTTTTCAGGTAAACGCTTTGTTAAGACAACGTGAACTGTAGCAGTTCTCGTAACATCCTCTAAAGAACTGATATATAACCTGGATATATAGTGCCTAAAGTGGTTTGTATTTCAAGCTGTAATCGGTAGCTTAAATGCTGTTTATCAATCAACTCTCTGCGTCCCTCTGGTTTAAGTGCAGTCAATTGTGTTTTGAGATACAGCATTCTACCTTGCTCTGGTTGCACAAGGGTTTTTAGTTACGGACAACGGTTACTTCAATTCTTTAACAAATTGTGGAGTAGATTGATGCATTGGACTATTGCTGCACCTTTTATCGAGCGGCAAAATTTTGGGTCTGGAAACTGGTTAGAGCCTTATGTGCCTGGTTCGCGGCACCAATTCACACCGATTCCCCGTGAGAAACCACAAGAGAACTGGCACACTCGCAAATCCAAGTTCACGGGCATTGGTGAGTGGATGAATCACTGGCAGCAAGGTTGGGACGCCGTTCAAACCACTCAGGGCGGAGTGATTACAGTTTTTCCTCAATTGGCAGCGGTGGTTGGAATGCAGCAGCAGCTTTGTTTTCGCCGCCGCATTCCTGTAGTTGCCTGGTTGTTTAATGTGGGCACTTGTCACAAAGGGCTACGCCAACAGATTAGCAGAGTTAGCCTGCAGCATGTCGATCGCTTTATTGTTCATACGCAACGCGAGCGTCACATTTACAGTGAATGGCTTGATCTACCCCTCGAACGGTTTGAGTTTGTGCCCTACCAAGTTCCTAATATTCCCGTGACCTACAAAGAAGAGACCCAGCAGCCTTTTATTACGGCGCTTGGCTCCGCTCACAGGGATTTTCCGACATTTTTTGGGGCAATTGAAAAGCTTAACTTACCTACTGTCGTTGTTGCTGGCAAACGTGCATTAGAAGGCTTAACGATTCCATCGCAGGTAGAACCACGTTCTGGAATATCAGCAACTGAATGCTTCAAGCTAGCGCAGCAAGCCCGGATTAACGTAGTGCCGTTGACTCCAGATAAGAAAGTTACAGCTGCAGGACAAGTCACGATTGTAGAAGCCATGCGGATGGGATGCGCTTTAATTGCTACGCGCTGCAATGGTGTAGAAGACTACATCATTGATGGTGAAACCGGACTGCTTGTAGAACCCTTTTCCAGAGAAAGTATGCTGCAAGCGATCGACAAGCTCTGGAACGATGAAGCGCTAAGGCATCGTATTGGTGCAAATGCAAAGCGATATGCTGATATGAATTTCTCTGACGAGGCAGCAGGAGCAGCACTTGGACGAGTGTTAGATAGCATTGAAGATGCTCAAACAACCTGTAAATCTTCCTCTGTGTTCATCTAAGGAGTTGTACGAAATTATACACAAAAATAATGTCTACAGCTCCTAACCCACTCTGGGACGCTGTAGACATTATTTTGTCCATCTACTTACTTGATTGCAGTAGGGAAGATCTCCTCCCTACTGCAATTAGATGAACGCTGCTATGAAGCTATTAAAGAAGGCTGTTTCTCTTCTACATTTCTCGCAGAACAGCTCTCCCTGATTTTGAACCAAGCGTTTAATGCAAGACTGTCTTGAAGCTCTACATCATCAAAGCTAAGAATTTGCCCTGGTTCTACTGGCTTAGTGATTACAGCATTGCTCAATAAACCAATAGGAACATTATTCCAATGATCTTCTAGCTTTACTGCAATGCCTCTCACTTCAAAACTACCGATGCCTCGCTTAATCAAATCTCCCGGAGCCAACGATCGTTTTGCGACAGCCACAACTCCGGCTTGAGGATTGGTCGTGTTATTTAGAAGAACGTCACCCCCATTCACAATTCTCCTAATTGTTTTTGCAACCTCTAGGTGACAAAGATGGAAATTCTGCACCAACGTATAGTAGGGACCTTCTCCCATTTTTAGGTATCTCAAATAGTCTTTTTGGGACTCCTCGTGTTCTGCAACAATAAATACCCCGGCGGGTGACTTAGGAGAAAGAATGTAGTCACTGATGGGTTGACCTAAACGCTTTGCCGCATCTGCCAAAACACTGCCACCCGAACGGATATCTTCAGCAACGGTTCCCAACAAACCAGGTTGGCATATACCAGCGCCCAATCCATTGGCAACAAACGCTTGCTCAATTTGAACTTTAGTTCCATCAGTAAAGGAGGCAACTTGGTCAAGACTAATTCCTTGTTTTTGCGACCAATATTGCATGTCCTCAAGCGTTGGCATCAGATTGAGAAAGCCTTTGATGTTGCCATAGACAAGCGGCTTGAATCCCATTTGCACTGCATTTTCTCTAAGTGCTGCTAGGCATCCCGGCTGATCTCCTTCTGCCTCGGTAATTTTTCCTTTTCTAGCTAGGTACGATCCTGTTGTCACGTGTAGTTCAGAGTCCATCGTTACTACAGGAAGATGAGCATCCAGAACTTGAGCTAGAACATCCGTAGCATAAATAGCATCGCCAGAACATTCGACAACTAAATCACAATGAGCAATTAAGTCAGCAACAGAATCAGTGAGCAAGTTCTTTCTAGGAAAGTCATGACAATCATTCAGATTCCTTCGGGTTAGCACTTTAGTGACCTGGAGATCGGGTTGCGTCTCAAGGGCTAGCATGATTCCTTTGCCAATAAAACCTGTACCAATGATTCCAACATTACAGATAGGTTGCATCTTCTCTTTTCCCTTAAATAGTTGCGGACGAATACGCCAAGGAGGATATCAGTCAAACACCTCCGCTTCTTTGAGCCATTTGCCGGCCTGATCCTTAGCAGATAGTACGGGTTCACCCTTCAGTGGCCATGCGATCGCTAGGTCCGGATCGTCCCATCGCAGACTGCGCTCGTGAGCGGGAGCATAGAAATCTGTAGTTTTATACAGCACTTCCGCATAATCGGAAACGACAACAAATCCATGTGCAAACCCTGCTGGAACCCAAAGCTGCTGCTTAGTCTGAGCGCTCAATTTCACCCCAACCCATTGACCAAAAAATCGAGATTGTTTCCTCAAATCAACTGCGACATCAAAAATTTCACCGACCACCGCTCTCACGAGCTTGCCTTGGGGTTGTTGAATTTGATAGTGTAGCCCGCGCAGCACACTCTTTGCCGAGCGGGAATGATTGTCCTGCACAAAACGGTCGATGATTCCCGCTTTCTCTAGAAACGATCGTTCGTTGTAGCTTTCGTAGAAAAACCCTCGCTCATCGCCAAAGACTTGCGGTTCAAGAATCAGTACGTCTGGAATTTCTGTTGGAATAACGTTCATATGTCCTCAACTGTTAGCTAATTGGGGAACGAGGCGATTCATCATCACGCTATCTGATCTCAAGCGATTTGCCGGATCGTTTTCCATGGAGAGTACATTCATCAAATATTTGCCATAGGTACTTTTCGCCAAGGGTTGAGCGAGCCGATACAGCTGGTCTGCATCGATGTAGCCTTGAAGGTAAGCAATTTCTTCCACGCACGCCACCTTGAGTCCTTGCCGATGTTCCAGCATTTGGATGAAGCTTGAGGCTTGGTGTAAATCTTCGTAGGTTCCTGTATCGAGCCAAGCATACCCTCGACCCAACAATTCAACGTTAAGCTGACCCCGGTTTAAATACACGCGGTTTAAGTCTGTAATTTCTAGTTCACCGCGAGGTGAAGGGGTAAGCGTCGCTGCGATCGCCGCCGCCTGAGCATCATAAAAATAAATGCCTGGAACCGCGTAATTTGACTTAGGATGCACCGGCTTTTCTTCTAGACTGATGGCTTGACCCGCGGCATTGAACTCGACGACACCATAGTGCTGCGGTTCTGCGACTCGGTACCCAAACACTAACGCTCCGTCTTGAAGTTGAGCCGCACGAGTCAAAACGTCAACAAAGCCATGACCGTAAAACAGATTATCGCCCAGCACCAGACAGACCGGCTCATGACCAATGAAGTCTTGACCCAAAATAAATGCTTGCGCTAACCCTTCTGGCTTAGGTTGTTCGATATAGCTGAACTCTAATCCCCACTGGCTACCATCCCCTAAAAGCTGTTCAAACAAGGGACGATGAGCTGGGGTTGAGATGATTAAAATCTCTCGAATGCCCGCCAACATTAAAGTTGACAATGGGTAGTAAATCATCGGCTTGTCATAGACAAGCATCAGTTGTTTGCTCGTCACTTGAGTCAGGGGGTAGAGACGAGTGCCAGAACCGCCTGCCAGAATAATTCCTTTCATCGTTCGCTCCTCACTTAATTGGGTAATTTAATGTCGTGACTCAACCGGTGACTCAACCGAACGATCGCTGTAGTTCTGCTTCATCCAAGTTTGATAAGCTCCCGAACGAGCTTGCTCAACCCAGTTAGAGTTGTCGAGATACCATTGCACCGTTTTGAGCAATCCACTTTCAAAACTTTCATTGGGTTGCCAGCCTAAATCGCGCTGAATTTTGCTGCAATCGATTGCATAGCGGCGATCGTGACCCGGACGATCTTTGATAAAGGTGATGAGCGATGAATGCTTGAAGTTAGGTTTCGGAGCGAGTTCATCTAAAATCGAGCAAATCTGTTCCACTACGGTTAGATTCGTCAACTCATTGCGTCCACCAATGTTGTAAGTCTCACCTACACAACTGTGTTGCAAGACACGATGAATCGCATTGCAATGATCTTCCACATACAGCCAATCCCGCACATTCTGCCCATCTCCATAAATCGGTAATGGTTTTCCTTCTAGCGCATTAAGAATAATCAGAGGAATGAGTTTTTCGGGAAATTGCCGAGGTCCATAATTGTTTGAGCAATTAGTGGTAAGCGTCGGCAAGCCATAGGTGTGGTGATATGCCCTCACTAAATGATCTGATCCCGCTTTCGATGCAGCATAAGGACTGTTGGGTGCGTAGGGCGTATCTTCTCGGAAGGCTGGATCAGTCGGATTGAGCGACCCGTACACTTCATCCGTCGAAACATGCAGAAAGCGAAACTGTTCTTTCTGGTTTGCGGCAAGTTGCTCCCAATACACTCTGCTCGTTTCTAACAGATTGAATGTTCCAACCACATTCGTTTGGATGAAATCGTGAGGACTGACGATCGAGCGATCGACATGACTTTCAGCCGCAAAATTGAGAATGGCGGTGGGCTGATGAGTGTCGAGCAGTGTGCGAACTAAGTCACTATCTCCAATATCTCCCTGCACAAATTGATAGCCAGGATCGTCAGACAACGCGGCTAACGTTTGAGGATGACTTGCATAGGTAAGTTTGTCTAAATTGATGATGGTTGCCCAACCTTCTCGTCTCGCACTGAGAATAAAGTTAGAGCCAATAAATCCTGTGCCGCCTGTGACCAGATACGTTTGCATGAGAACTACCTAACCTTGACATTCATGACGTGATTCCCTTAACTTCGGCGCTATAAATGGTGAAATAATTACGGTGATTAGAACTTTGATGGTTTGCATCGCGACATGCTGGATCAGTTGTCGAATAGCTAAGGTTGCCTAATGTACCAGTCGTAACTGTTTCAACTGCAATGAGCCAAACATGTCTGCCGTGTCAAAAAATGATTTATGAATGGGAATGTTGCTTGTCCTAAGAAAACTACACAACACTGCTTTCCGCCTGGCGTAAAACCGCATCATAGTGGACGTTAATTCCTTCTTTGCGGAACATCTCAAGGCAGCCTTTAAGGGCCACTTCATGAGAACACTCTTCAGTGACAAACTTCACGCCGACTTCTTCGCAGTGCTGGCGACGAGCATCATCTCTAATCATGGTTCTAATGGCCTCGACCCAGCCTTGCACATCACCCGCTTCAACGCGGGGCGCATCGTACTCTGCGGGTAAATATTCTTCAACGGCGATCGAGCGGGTTGGAATGCAAGCTTTGCGGCAGAGCATTGCCCAAAACAGGGTCATCAATCCACACGATGTATCTTCAGCTTCTAGAGGCATCACCATAAACTGGCAATGCTTCACAATATTCATTGCGTCTGTCATTGGAATTTGATACAGCGCTTTGAGGTTAGGAGGAAGCTCAACGCCTGCAAAATTGTAAGGATAGGAAACGGTGATGAAATTAAGCTCTGGCATCTGAGCGATCGCTTGAACCAAGGTAGGATAGTCTCGACCATCTTTGCCAATCGCACAGATATACTTTCCAGGGTTATGAGGGGGATCATTTTCCATCTCGGTTTCTGAAGCCTTGATTGACCATCGGACAAACTCGAACCGATCAATCGGAATGCCGAAGTAGTCAGCATACTTCTGCCGCTCATAGTCCGAATAGACCACAAAACGCTGCACTCTCGAATATGCCCATTTCAGAACTCGAAGACGCAAACCTGTTGGTAATCCGTCAAAGTGAAAAGCGTAAGCGATTAGTGGCATCTTCGCCCCGTGTAGGCGCATTGCGATCGCAGCCCAAAATGCGTCACGCTGACATTGGGCTACCACAAGGTCAGACCCTTCTCGAACCGCTTGTTTGACACATCGAAAAACACCTGTAATTCGGGATAAGTTCGGTTTGGTTACAATACGTTCCAAGAGTGATTGGGGTATCGCATACTGAAACAGCCATCGAACCTGATTTTGGGTTTCTGGCTCGATCCAACGCCAATCTGAGCCGTGTAAGCTTGTGAACACTGAAATGGTATATTCTGTGACCATGAATCCCTGAAATAATTTCTGGAGAACCGGGTGGAGTATTCAGCGGTTACAGAGACTATCACATTACGCAAATTTAATTGACAAGCTAAAACCTTCAACTACTGAAAAGCTTGATGATTGTAAAGAGATAGCAAAGTCAATCTTTCCCCTTTTGCGACTCCGAGAAGAGTTCAGTAAGCTGAAAGTGGTGAATTCTGCTAACAAATTAATGGCGGACATTCATAGTAGAAATTGCTAGTCTCGTCGCTCTATAGTCCATTGAACTTAGTATTACTTGTTACACAAAAATATTTATTTGAGTTGGTTTCTGTGAAAATTGTCGTTTGCGATTCCTTCGGAGTTGCGCGGAGCGCTAATCGTGGAAGCAATGTAAAAAACTCAAGTATGGAAGGTTGTATGTTGTTATGAGCAATAGAACCTGATCCGAATAAGCGGGTGCGGCAAGCGATCAGAGATTACCCAAGTCAAAGCAATTTTGTAAAAACAATTGGGGCAGGATTTTGATGAGGTAATCCTGCCCCAGTGCTGCTTTTTAAATTTAACTATCTACTCCCTAGCTCGCAGGGCTGACCTATTCAATCTTGAGTCTTCTGCTTCCTTGCCGACTTCCAAGCGTCTGTTAACCGCCCGAAATTGGTTGAAAATTCTTCAAACCCTAGTAAGCTTCCGGGATGCTCTTCATCCCAAGAGGCGGAAAGAAGTCCGTAAGATAGACCGATGACTCCTAACCCAAAGAATCCTAGGCTAATCAGCAAAACGGCTGAATTTGGCAGCTTGAATAATCCCTTCGTTACAACAAAATAGCTCACAACAAAGGTGAGCATTCCAAGACTGGTTGGAACGCCGCAAAAGAACGCCATGCGCCCTGCCATTCTACGGCTGACCACATCAGGAATTTGCATTTCTTTGCGTTGACGGGCGGAGCGTTCTACTTTCTTTGCCTTTGCTGATGAAGCAGTTCTTGCGGGGTTGCGTGCTCTAATTGCAGGAGCTTTAGCGGGCTTAGCATCCTTTTTGCGAGTTGGCTCGAAGGGCAAGGGAGCCTTTGGAGCCTGACTTTGCCCGTCGCTGTTTGCAGATTCTTTGGGTTTAGAGGACATAAAAAATAGCCTAACCGCGAATACCGAGGCGACCGATGAGAGCGCGATACTTTGAAGGGTCTTCTTTCTGAACGTATGCCAATAGGCGCTTCCGACGACCGATTAGCTTCAGCAATCCGGCGCGGGAGGAGTGATCTTTCTTATTGGTTCTGAGGTGCAGGCTGAGTTTGTTGATGCGCTCGGTTAGCATTGCAACCTGGACATCGGCAGAACCTGTGTCGGTCTCGTGGACTTGGTAGTCGGAGATGATTTCTTGTTTGCGCTCTTGCAGCAGTGCCATTGGGATGAGTTGTCCTATCGTAGTAATGAATACGCCAGTTTCTAATGGTATCACAGGGGTTTGGGGAATGAGCAGGGGAATTGAAAAGAGAGGGAATGGGGAAAATGCTTAGCGATCGGGAAGGGAAGGACGGATGCAAAGGTAAACGAGGGGACCCGCGATCGGCACTAAAGCCACCGCCCAAAATAGACGAGCATCGCTCAAGCCCCGACGTTCCATATCATCTCCAAGTAATGTGGGAAATAAGAGTGCAAAGAGACAAAACGCTAAACTCATGCCGTGGATGAATTTGTTGGTTTGCCATTCGTAAAGAAATGCGCTCCAATCGCCAAAGAGCAGTGCGAAGAGGAAGAGTGCGATCGCGCTGATGCTGAGTTGAACGCCTGTCGATCGGGCATCACAGAAGCGCAACCAACTATCTTTTTGACCCGAAAAATTGGAGTTTGGTTCTCGCAAGGCTAAGTAGGGAATTAACCCGATAACGCCACTGCCGATAGAAAGCAGCATAAAAATCCAGGCTCGAATTCGTTGCATTCTGCCGTCTGCAAAGATCAGACAACTATAGATGAGCAGCCAAATGCCAATCATGCTGAACAGGGAGATGTGGACTGGGTTAATGAAGGGAATTTGCCCTGAAAGGAGCGTTTGCAGGGGTTGAAAGGTGTCTGGTTGAATCGGGGGCGCGAACTGGATCATGTAGACAATAAAGCTGGCCCACAAAATCCACAATCCGATTCGGCGCAGCCATGGATTGCGTGGAATGTCGAGGGAGCGGGAGGATTGAGTTTGAGTCGAGAAGGTTGATTGGGGCATGGGAGGAGTGTTTTATAGGGTGTTACGTTTGCAATAGAATCAATGCCGTGTGATTGGGAAGCGTAATGACAACCTTTTTATCTTTTGCGGTGATTTGCTCATCGCTGAGCCACTTCTGCCAAGTTCCGTTTGCTGGAAAATCAGGCAGTTCGTAGTGATTAAATGATTGGTCGGAGAAGTTGGCAACGACGACGACTCGTTCACCAGCATCATTCCAGCGCACGTAAGCCAAGATTGGGTGATCTGGGTGTTGATGGAAAAACTCGATGTTTTCGGTGCGAAGAGACGATTTCTCTTTGCGAAGTGCAATTAGCTGTTTGTAGAACGTTAATAGATTTTGATTGAACTTGTGGTCGAGGAGTGACCAATCAAGCGGATTGGGTTCGGTCGTCTGCTCGGCTTTGTGGGTCGGTTGAGCGAATTCATCGCCCATCCATAGCATGGGAATGCCAGGAGAGGTGAATTGTAAAATTGCAGCAAGTTTGACGCGATCGCTCGCTGCCTGATCAAAAATTCCTTGATCGCCTAATTCAACGATCATGTGTTCGCGATCGTGGGAGGCAAGATAATTAATCACGCTGGTGATATATGCGTAGCCTTGTGGTTGAGCCGCGATCGCGTCCTTAAATTCGTCTTGATCAACAGATTCCCCGAGCAGTGCATCTTTAAGAAAGTAGCGGAAGCTCTCGTGCCAGCAGCCATCAAACACGCCCTTGGGTTTACAAATATCGGCTGTGTCAGGAATGTGTTCGGCAATTTGATAGAACGGTTTGTGACTGACGGTCGATTCTATTTGATGAAATAGCCATTTAAAGAAGTCGTAGTTGTTTAATTGTCGAATGGCGTCGTAGCGAATGCCATCGATGTGATATTCATGAATCCAGAACTGAACAACATCTCGAATAAATTCCCAAGTCGGACGTATGTTGCGCGTTTCGTCGTAATTGTCGTAGTTGAATTCAGGCCCCCAATAGTTGGCATCGTCATCGGGGTAGTGGCGATCGTGGTAGTACCAGTAGTCGCGATCAATTTTTAGGAGCGGGCTGTGATCGTCGGTGTGGTTGTAGATTCCGTCCAGGAAAACGCGGATGTTGCGGGCGTGGCATTCGTCTACGAAGTGCTTCAGGTCTTCGGGTTTGCCGTAGCTACTTTCCAAGGCGAAGAAGTAGCGAACGGAGTAGCCCCATCGATAGTTTCCAGCGTATTCTGTGAGCGGCATGAGCGCGATCGCATTGATACCTAAGTCGCTCAAATAGTCTAGTTTTTTAACTGCTTGCTTAAATTTGTTTGGCGTTTCTAAATCGACTCCTTCGCCGCAAAAATCGGTGATATGCATTTCATAAATGATCAGTTCTTCATTAGAAGGAAGTGATGCATTGTCATGTTGCCAAACAAATGTGTCTAATATTCGGTTCCCTTCTTTGATGCGAACAATACCCGTTTCAGTTTGCAGATCCATTTCGGTCATATAGGGATCATTCAATTCAACCCACTGATCTTTTAGATTTGGGCTGTTAGATTGCACTCGAAATTTATACTGGTACTTGCCGTCTTCTAGGTCAATGTTGATTCGGAAATATCCATCCTCTCCTTTCTGCATTGCAATCTCTTGCCAATCGGAGAATGAACCAACTAATGCAACCTTCTGATTTCGAGGTGCAAACAATTTAAATTCGACTGCCATGTATATGGAAACTTAATAATGTAGATACTTTAGTATTCGATGGTGGTTTAAGGATCAGCATCACACTGATGAAGGATTGCTCTCATGAATCTGTCTATCGGATTCAATCGTCAGGGGGAGGCTAGAACGAAGTGGCAGCGGATTGGATAGCGGATGTAACAGATGTAGCAGATGATTTTGGGGTTGAGTTGCGCTGCCGAGTTAATATCTCTAACTGAAGCTAAACTGTTGAAGGTTCAAAGATTGTCCTGGTAACGTAGCAGTGGTTTTCTCTAAATTGCGCTTTGCGCTAATTGCGCCTACAAACTCTCCGAAGTCCAATTCCTGAAGATGCCAATCCTGAATCTGTTGGTTGGCTGGCAATCGTTTGAGTTGAGCCGCTTGAGCCATTGGCAAGGCAATTTCTAATTCGCCAAGTTTTCCAAGTCCATCGCCTGTTGCTTTCAAGTAAGATTCCTTGCACGTCCAATAGCGGAAAAACAATCGGGCTTGAGCGTCAGGATCTGCACTGCAAATTGCGGCATGTTCGCTCGGTAAGAAGAAGCGACGAGTGAGAGATTCTAGGCTGTCAACGGGTCGAATTTGTTCAACATCGATTCCGACAATGCGATCGCGGCTAAATGCATACAGTGCGAAGTCCTGCGAGTGCGCCACATTAAATTGGATCGACTGACAATCGAGTTGGATCGACTGACAATCGAGTTGTGATGGCTGCAAGTCGAGTTGCGATCGCTGAACACTCAATAGCATTGGTTTGCCATGTAGTGCGTAGCCGAACGTTAACGCCTCCGGCGAACAACTAAGGTAACGGGACAGGAGCGATCGCAGAATGCCCCGCCCCACAATGAAGCGATCGCGATGCACCTCAAATTTGAATCGCCTTGCCCTCTGTCGTTCATCGGCTGAAAGCGTTTGTGCGAATACCTTTACCTGAGCGGGCGGAACGTCTAATCGGGCTTGCCAAATGTGAACGTCATTTGGCTCTAGCGTGAGTCCATCCGGGGGTGCTTGCCAGTCCATTCACGCGACAACCTTTGTCTCAAGTGACTGAGCGCGAGGCTGCTCGATCGTAGGAGGGCGCAGCGTTAAATAAATGAGAGTGCCGAGCAGCGGAACCAATGTCACCGCCCAAAAGATCTTCGGATTTTTAATTCCCCGTCGGGCCATGTCATCTTTTAGCAGCACTGGAAACAACAGAACCAAGGTACAGAAGTCTAGACTCATAACATTGATAAACCGACTCGTGCGCCACTGCGCCGCAAAATCAGTCCAGTTGCCTTGACTAATGCCGTAGAAGAGCAGCCCGATCGCCGCGATCGCAACAAATGCTCCAGTAATGCGTGAATCTAAAATTCTCAGAAACCAGTTCTTTTCACCCTGAAACGTCGGATTCGGTTGGCGAAAAATCAAATAAGGGAGCAGTGCAAAGGCTCCAACACCAAATGAAACGCTCGTGAACAGCCATGCCGGAATCTTTTGTCCTCGTCCGTCCAGAAACGTCAGGCAACTGTAAGCCATTGGCAGCACACCCATGATATTGAACAACGCCACAATCAATGGATTAATGCCCTCAATCTTCCCGGTAGACATATTTTTGATCAGATCGAACGTATCGGGCTGATTCGGTGGTGCCAGGAAGAACGCATAGCCCACAAATCCAACCCACACTAAAGTCAGGACAATTTTTCTAGTCATCATAACGATCGCATTCGTCGCGCTCAGCTTTGTACACTACAGAAGAACGTTAGGTTTTATTGTAATTGCCCATGTCAGACCAAACCGGACACTATGGAGTAATTTTGGTAACGGCTCCGTCTCAGCAAGAAGCAGAGATGATTGCTGAAACCCTAATTGGAGCAAAACTTGCCGCATGTGCAACGATTCTTCCTGTTCAGTCGGTTTACACATGGCAAGGAGAAGTCCACAACGATCAAGAGTGGCAGCTACTGATTAAATCGGAATTGAGTCGCTTCGAGGAACTAGAAACCAAAATTAGGCAAATTCATCCCTATGAAGTGCCAGAGATTATTGCAGTGCCAATTGTGGCTGGCTCGCAACCCTATCTAACGTGGATTTCTCAACAGGTCAGCCCATGAGAACCATTCGAGATGCTACCGAAGCCGATTTACCTGCGATCGTCTCGATTTACAACAGCACTATTCCTAGCCGCATCGTCACCGCCGATGTCGAGCCGATCACCGTTGAAAGTCGCCTCGCGTGGCTGCACAATCGGTCGTGTCAGCGTCCCTTGTGGGTGATGCAAATGGATGAGCAGATTGCAGGTTGGCTCAGCGTTGGCTCGTTTTATGGCAGACCCGCCTATGCAGAAACAGTGGAATTGAGCGTTTACGTTGCCGATTGCTATCGGCGTCAGGGCATTGGCAAAGCTTTATTGGAGCATGCGATCGCACTCAGTCCAACTCTACAGATCACAACACTACTCGGCTTTATCTTTGCTGAAAATGTGCCGAGTGTAATGCTGTTCAAGCAGTTTGGCTTTCAGCAATGGGGTTACTTGCCCACTGTCGCTCGGTTTGATGAGGAGAAACGAAATTTAGTGATTCTCGGCAAAACACTTTAGCGAACGAATCGACTCACGCTGCGCCTTCTTCCGCTATTCTTTGAAGCGTCGAGGCTCCCATCGCACTTTCTAGAAAGGCCGTCAGCCATTCTTTAACGACATATGTTGCGCGGCAGTCATCTTCGTTGTACGTCAGAATCGAATCTAAATACTTGCGATCGCGCGTTTCCAACCACTGAGCATACCAATAGATCGATTGCGCTCCATTGGCCGTCGAATCGCGCCAATCAAACCCAATCCAACGAGCAATATGCTTGAGCGCATAGCTCTCGACTGGAAGCGTCACCGTTTGAGTCACGCGATCGTGCAAATCCACAAATCGGCTCAGCAACGGTCGAATCAATTCATCTGGTGTCTCATACAGTTTGCCAAGCCGCTCAACCGTCTGCGTCTCGTAGGGGCAAAAATGAAAAATGGGCGCATCAGGATACGCCCACACTAAATCTAAAAATTGTTGCCACACTATCGGTTCTTGGTCTGGAGCTTCGGCAAGCAGGGGATGAAACGTTTGAGTTTGTTTTATTCGGTCAACCACTAATATGCCGTGGAGGTAAGCGAGATTTAGTCCTGGCTCAGCTTCAATGTCAAAGTAAAGTTCTATTGGAGCCGTTGGGATCGATTGAGCGTAAAAGTGACCAGAACCATAGGCTAAACTTTCGTCCAGCAGCGCTGAATTGTAGAGCGTCGATCGGGCTTGCCTCACCAGGTTATGAGCCGTTTCGCGCCCAAATCCTGCCAGGGGTTCTAACAGCGTGGGTGATGTGTGAGCTAAGGCTTCAACAGTGGTCAGATTCAGCGCTTGGAGTTGCGCGTAGCGGGTTTGAGTCACCCCTGGCAGCAATGAGAGATGATGATTGGACTTAGCGATCGCATAACAATGACTATACCAATGACATAAACTACAGCGGCTGCGAGAGATGAATACTTCTGGCTCTTGCGCTTGCCTCAGAGCGGCAAGACAGCCATCCACAATTTCCTGCATTCGGGGAACTGCTTCCCACAGATCGACCTCAAACAGTCCTCGTCCTCGCAGTTGCAGCCATGCCGTTTCACACCACTCTTGCTGAACGGCGGCCAACACCATCACATGATACGCCGCAATAATTTGATATTCCTGCTTCGGTCGTTTGCTCAGCTTCACATCCGTTGGCACATAGAGCCAATCGCCAAACACGGAATATCCTGGCTGTTTGATCAGCAAGTCAGGAATGCTAACGAGTGTAATTCCTTCATTTTCTGTTGTAAGAACGCCTTGCGAAATGCACTCAACCCCTTCTTGCATCAACTTCAGCGTTGCTTGCGCTCCGGCCATCCAATCTCCGCTCGCATACCTCGGTCGCCGATAAGCTTGGCTCTCTAGCACTTGGCGTCGATGCGCGGTACTGTCTTGAATTAATTTTGCTAGATAATCATTTGGAGGGTCTTTGTGCTGAGCATCTCCAAACGTATCGAGGAACGCTCGACGGCTGCATCGTTGATAGTTCAGTAGGAGGTCAGCAGTTAAGAACATGCCTATAAACTAACAGAAATTAGCTAAAACAGACGAAGAATTGAAGCGAGATGCGTGAAGACGATTAATTATTAATCGCTAACAACTTAGTATTGATTTGTTTAGTTTAAAGCACAACCTCGAATGACAAGTGTTTCTTCAGCAACAACTGAGATAGAACTCCTGCGATCGCGCTTTCCCTATTTAGGAGAAAAGGCGTATTTTAACTACGGCGGTCAAGGCCCGATGCCAAGAAGCGCGATCGCAGCCACCATCGACGCTCAAGATTATATTCAAAAGGCAGGGCCGTTTTCAGGGGCAGTGAACGGCTGGTTGAGCCAAGAGGCGAGTCAAACGAGAAGCGCGATCGCGCAAGAACTGGGCACCACTCCAGACACCATTACGTTGACAGAAGATGTATCTGTCGGGTGCAATATTGCGCTGTGGGGCATCGACTGGCAACCAGGCGATCAGATTTTGATGACCGATTGCGAGCATCAAGGCATCATTGCCGCTGTTCGCGAACTTCAGCGCCGATTTGAGCTAGACGTTTCAATTTGTCCGTTGCTAAACACGTTGAATTCAGACAATTCGGTCTCAACCATTCAACAGCATTTAACGCCCAAAACTCGGTTAGTCGTTCTCAGCCACATCCTATGGAATACGGGACAAGTTCTACCCTTGGCTGACATCGTCAAGGTGTGTCATGAATTTTCTGCCGATCAGCCGATTCGAGTGTTAGTCGATGCGGCTCAATCGGTCGGCGTTTTGCCGTTAAATTTAACTCAATTAGAAGCAGATTTTTATGCGTTCACTGGGCATAAGTGGTGGTGCGGCCCGCCAGGAGTCGGTGGGTTGTATGTGCGTCCCGAAGTGCAACTGAATCCGACATTCATCGGTTGGCGCAGCGTGATTACCAATGCAACAGGCGATCCAGTATCGTATCAACCTGACGGGCGTCGCTATGAAATTGCCACCTCTGCGGTTCCCTTGTATGCCGGGCTACGTAGCGCGATCTCGCTACATTCCCAATTTGCCACTGCTGAAGAACGGTATCGATTGCTCTGCGATCGTAGCGCCTATCTTTGGCAGCGGCTAACCGATCTTCCCAACGTCACTTGCCTCAAAACCTCTCCTCCTGAAGCAGGTCTAATCTCCTTTCAAATTGATAGTGGAAAACACCAATCTTTCGTGCAATTTTTAGAAGAAAAAGATTGCTTTGTTCGCACAATTCTCAATCCAAACTGCATTCGCGCCTGCGTTCACTATTTCACGACCGAATCTGAAATGGATACCCTAGCTAACCTCATTTCATCCCAAATCAATCATTAAATGCAACAAGAATACCGTACAGACGTTTCGGCGAAACGTCTCTTCACGATTTCGCACCCTCTATCAACCGCCTCAAACTAATCTCATCCCTCATCCCTCATCCCTTTCCATGCCCCAACCCATTCTCTATCTCGCCATCACAAACCACGGTTTCGGTCATGCAACTCGTGCCGCCGCGATCGCCGCTGAAATCCAACGACTGGCCCCGGAAATTGTCCTCATTCTGGCAACCACTGCCCCTCGCTCGGTTCTCGAAGCCTACCTTCCCGGCGACTTCATTCATCGTCCTCGCGGGTTTGATGTTGGCGTGGTGCAAAGCGATAGTCTCACGATGGACAAAGCCGCTACGCTGACCCGGTTAAAACAAATTCGAGACCAACAGCGATCGCTGATTGCGTCTGAGGTCACGTTTCTTAAACAAAACCGCGTTGGTCTTGTACTAGGCGACATTCCGCCCTTAGCAGCTCCGATAGCCAAAACAGCAGGCGTCCCAGGATGGATGATGGGCAACTTTGGCTGGGACTTCATCTACCGCGATTGGGGCGGCGAATTTGTTGAAATGTCAGATTGGATTGGCGAGTGTTTTAGTCAGTGCGATCGCTTGTTCAGAATGCCCTTCCACGAAGCGATGAGCGCTTTTCCCTGTGTTGAAGACGTTGGTTTAACCGGGGTGAATCCGCGCGTGGATGCAGCTGAACTAAAATTCAAATTTGGGTTAGAAGACACGCCGAAAGAAAACATTGTGCTGATGACGTTTGGCGGATTAGGACTCGATCGCATTCCCTACGAAAATGTTCAGCACTTTCCTGATTGGACGTTTATCTGTTTCGATTTGTCGGCTCCAGACTTTGCCAATTTAATCAAAATCGACGATCGCTTTTACCGTCCGATCGATTTCATGCCCTTGTCGGGTCGGCTCATCTCCAAGCCTGGCTACAGCACCTTCTCGGAAGCCTGCCGCTTTGATGTACCAATCATCAGCCTTACTCGTGAAGGATTTGCCGAAGCCCCAATTTTGCTAGAAGGCATCCAAAATTTCGCTGCTCACCAAATCATCACGCCCGATGACTTCTTCAAAGGAAATTGGAATTTTCTAACTCGACCGATGAACCCGCCTCGTCAATCAGCGCCGCTTGCCAAGGATGGAAACTCTACGATCGCTCAAGCAGTAGTAGATTATTTTGAAATCTAGAGCAGGTTTTAAGACCGGCTGGCTATTGAATTGCTTTATAAGCTCAACCAGCCCAAAACCATATCGAATTCAGCTCTGCAACAACCTCTCTACAAAGAAAGATACCCCTCTACCCCAATGCTGAGGAAAATCATTAAAAAATGTTGCGAAACGACCAGGAAGGTGAACAAAATGCCGCAGAATGATTGCGGAAGGTAGTTAAGTTGAAACGCTTACATAGCCAAGATCACCAGGAAGGGGTGTCAGGCAATATGTTAAGTATTTCCGGACCAAAACCTGTTGACTGGATTCTCAGGAAATAGGGGTGGCTCTCAGTAAATAGACTTAACCAGCCATTTGGGGAACTCCCGTTTAAACACAGTCGGTTACATTCTTTCGGAGGAATCCATCAATGAGTATTGTCACGAAGTCAATCGTGAACGCTGACGCTGAGGCTCGCTATCTCAGCCCCGGTGAATTGGATCGGATCAAAGGCTTTGTCACCACTGGTGAAAGACGCCTACGCATCGCTCAGACATTGACCGACTCTCGCGAGCGCATCGTTAAGCAAGCTGGCGACCAACTGTTCCAAAAGCGCCCCGATGTGGTTTCCCCTGGTGGTAACGCTTATGGCGAAGAAATGACCGCAACCTGCTTGCGTGACCTCGACTACTACCTGCGTCTGGTCACCTACGGAGTTGTTTCCGGCGATGTAACCCCGATCGAAGAAATCGGTATCGTAGGCGTCAAGGAAATGTACAACTCCTTGGGAACCCCGATTCCTGCTGTTGCAGAAGGCGTTCGCGCAATGAAGAACGTTGCCGCTTCTCTCTTGTCTGGTGAAGACGCGTCTGAAGCTGGTGCTTACTTTGACTATGTAATCGGTGCAATGCAGTAATTGGCCTGTGCCACTGCTGTTAACCGGATTCTTTTGATCACTATTACGCGACTTACGGGAATTTAGACATGCAAGACGCAATTACTTCTGTAATCAACACTTCTGACGTTCAGGGTAAGTACCTGGATTCTTCCGCTCTCGAAAAGCTCAAGGGCTACTTTGCAACTGGCGAACTGCGCGTTCGTGCAGCTACCAGCATTAGCGCTAATGCTGCTGCGATCGTCAAAGAAGCAGTTGCGAAGTCCTTGTTGTACTCGGACATCACTCGTCCCGGTGGCAACATGTACACCACCCGTCGCTATGCAGCTTGCATCCGCGACCTCGACTACTACCTCCGCTACTCCACCTATGCAATGTTGGCGGGCGATCCTTCCATTCTCGATGAGCGCGTTCTCAACGGCTTGAAGGAAACCTACAACTCCTTGGGTGTACCCATTGCAGCTACTGTTCAGTCGATCCAAGCAATGAAAGAAGTGACTTCTGGCTTGGTTGGTGCTGACGCTGGTAAGGAAATGGGCGTTTACTTCGACTATATCTGCTCAGGCTTGAGCTAATGAAGGCTATTTGCAGTTAGCAATTAGCGTTCTCTAAGGGTTTGGAAGTCCGGAGTGAATGTTAAATCGTCAAAGGCTGATTGACCTAAGTTGTAAGATTTTTAGTTTTAGCGATTTAAAGTTGACTCTCGACTTCCAACCTTTTAAACAAGAATTTGGTTTAACCAAACAAACAATTGTGTAATTGTTTTGAGATTTGTTAAGTCACTCTCAGCAGTGTGATCTCGGCAATTATTTTTCAGAATTTTCTAATTTTCATCTATTGGGTAGTTGAGTGGTGTTCATCCCTCAACCTTCCCTTCAAAGTGTTGCCGTAAAGCACCCCTCATCCCCGTTTTAGCCTACTTCAGGAGAGAAGAAGATCCATGAGAATGTTCAAGGTTACTGCCTGCGTTCCTAGCCAGACCCGCATCCGCACCCAGCGGGAATTGCAGAATACGTTTTTCACCAAATTGGTTCCTTACGAAAACTGGTTTAGAGAGCAGCAGCGAATTCAGAAAATGGGCGGCAAGATCGTCAAGGTTGAATTAGCAACGGGTAGACCTGGAGCAAATACAGGTCTTGCATAGCTTGTGAAGATAGGCTAATCAAGCCATTTAATTTTGCTAACTCTGAGCATTGGCGGGAGGTCGTGATTGACCTCCTTTTTTGCGTTTAGAATTTTTTGCGTTTAGGTACTACGAAGTAATCTTCAAAGTATTCTCCCTTTAGCGATCGCTCTACCTTTCGACAGAGCAGCATATCTTTTCCTCCCTCTGTGGGTCAATTGGCAAAGCAATCCTTTTTCGGATATCCGTAGAACATGTATTAAAAAGTCTCATCCCTGCATTAAATACAGAGATGCTTTCTATCTAAATTATTAAAGTGGAGAACGATCTATGAGCCGCGACCCCTATGACCCAGACAACCTTGCTCGTCAGCGAGGGCTTCAGCGTGAAGAAGAAGCGTTTCGGCTGCGGCAGGAAGAGCGTCGGTTAGAATTGGCTCGACGAAACTCCTCCTTAATTTGGATTATCAACGGCGTTTGTTTACTAGTCGGACTGCTAGAGATTCTGCTTGGACTGCGCTTTTTGCTGCGCGTGACTGGGGCAAATAGCGGAAACTCCTTTGCCCAGGTAATCTATGATCTTTCTGCTCCGTTTGTTGCGCCATTCTCGACCTTGTTTGTTAGCCCAACATCCGGCGATGCCGCTAATATTTTTGATGTCAACGTCTTGATTGCAATGGTGGTGTATGCAATCTTGGGTTGGATTGTAGTGGCGCTAATTCGATTTGTGCAGGGCCGATGATGAGAGGTGTAGCGATACTCTAGCTAAAACAGCTTGCACTTCTCTATCTATTGAATTTCTTGTACCTGCCATTAATGCAGATTTAAGTGCAGGCTAATGGCTTCATTTAGAAGACCGCTCTGATCGCGATCGCTTAAAGTTGCGATCAGAGCGATTCTCTCACTTCAACTTGGAATGTGGTCTTGGCTCGTGGCATTAAACTCCAGAGAAAATCGCTTTAACGGCGATCGCAATTCGTTCGAGATCTTCATTTAACAATGGCGGACAGTCTAAACTTCTGCGCAGTCCAGCATCAAATAAGCGTCTACCTTCATTAGAGAGGAGAAACAAGGCATTCGCAAGGTTGCGATCGATATGGGTTTGTCCCTTCAATCCCTCAGCCACCACCTTTAACGCCAGCAGTATCGAAGTCACCTGACCAGGAACGGGGGGCTTGTCCTGACGCAACCGAGCCAGAAACGTATCAGCGTTTAGATTATCGTCGCTTTGATTGGTCAGTAAGCGACACGCGGTTTCATAATCCACGATCAAACAATCTTGGGAATGTTAACTGAATCACTGTAACGTGAATCTGACAATACTTTTCTCATGCCGCCAAAAAATTAGGGGAAAGAGTTAAATTCTCTTTCCCCTGATGATTCGGCGTTGGGCCGTTTTGAAGTTTTCGGCGGAGTGCCTGAGTGCGTTTCTTCAGTTGGCGTTGCCTAGCAGAACCGCCACGACCTTTATCGTTTCGCCCTTCGTGACGGGGAGATTCCCATCGCTTTAGCTGTCGAGCCATATTTAACTCTCCTCTAGCTGAAATGGGCGGAGGGAGAATCGAACTCCCATACCTTTCGGTGCCACATTTTGAGTGTGGTGCGTCTACCAGTTTCGCCATCCGCCCTTGGATTGCGCTTTACTATCATAACCCATAGAGCGAGTTTGAAGCAAGCTCTGATAGTTTTGCGATCGCGCCCAATCATCAATTTCCCTTGCCCGCAGCACCGGAACCGGATGGCTCAGTTGCGCGGTTTGCAGTTGCTTCAGCATGTCTCCAATTTCGGTTTTGCTGACCTCGTCGTAGGCGCGAGCTTGATTAATAAAAGCGTCTAGGTTAAGTTGGCCCACAAGCGACGGCGAACCGCCTGTAAGTTTCATCAGCACCGACATCATGATTTTTGGGTCTTGGGTGGCGAGCAGCGCGGCGCGATCGCAGGTAAATTCTGCACATCTTACCCACGTCATGATCTGAGTTTGCAATCCTTGGGTGATCAGCGTTCCGCCCGGCAACTGACCTGCCGCCAAGACGAGAATGTTTGCCAGAGTCAGATAAACGCCGTGATCACATTTCAAATGTCCTAGTTCATGCGCAACTACCGCTTGAATTTCTTCAGGAGTCAGCAGTTCGATCAAGGAGGTGTGCATCACAATGAAGGGTTGCTTACCCCGCATTGCAAACGTGTAGGCATTGGGAACCGGATGTTGACGAACGTACAGTTGAGGCGGCTCTAAGTCCAGCACTCGACAGGCTTCGATCAATAGCTTGTGCAGCCAAGGAAGCTGGTGTTCTCCGACTAAAATGCTTGAAGCAATATTTTCTAGATAAAAAAACTGTTCTGCTACAGGTCCCAACAGATTTCGGATAATCAGATCTAATCCAGGCAACTGTTTGAGCGAGTTTGTTGCCTCTAAATCTAAGGGGTGACGAAACTGATCCGCCTTTAAACCAATCAAAAGAGACTTTGGGAAAGACATACTCAACCCTAGACAACCTTACCGCTCAGTATAGCGAGAAGGAAACCAGAAAGGGAGAGTTACGACTCGCGCGAGTAAGCAGACGCAACACTCCCAGTTTGGATCTACCAGTTTGGGTCTATTAATTTGTCAGTCTTGAAGCGAGGGATGAGGGATGAAGGATGAGAAGTCAGGATCTACTTGATCCCTCATGCCTAGTGTGACAAAGGACTAGGTTGCGGATTGAATCGGATCGGAAGGTGCGATCGGCGCTGCTAAACTCTCAAGGACTGGAGCGGAAGTATCCTGAACCCGCTGTAGTTTGGCTCCTAAGCCGCGCAACTTGTCTTCAAGATGTTCATAGCCGCGATCTAGGTGGTGTAACCCTTGAATCGTCGTCATGCCTTCTGCGGCTAAGCCTGCCACAACGAGCGCTGCCGAGGCCCGCAAATCAGTTGCTAAGACAGGCGCACCAGAGAGTTTTGCGACCCCCCGAACGACCGCAATGTTGCCCTTCATCTTGATATCGGCTCCCATGCGGTTCAGTTCTGCCACATGCTGAAGACGATTCTCAAACAGTGTCTCTGATACCATTGAATTTCCCTCTGCCAAGGTTAGCAAGGACATAAATGGGGCTTGCATATCAGTGGGAAACCCAGGGAAGGGAAGCGTTTCAATATCGGTTCCAGTATGGGACGCAGAGGGGATAACTCGCAGTTGATTTGGAGCGTCTGACACTACGCTGATGCCAATTTCCTTCAGTTTGGCAATCACTGCCATCAGATGATCGGGAACAACGGGTGAGAGCATAATCTCCGATCGTGTGATCGCTCCAGCAATCAGAAATGTGCCTGCTTCGATGCGATCAGGAACCACCATGTAGTCGGCTTCGTGGAGCGTCGGAACGCCGTCGATCACAATCCGGTTTGTGCCATCGCCGCGAATGCGTGCGCCCATCGCTCGACAGAAGTTTGCTAAATCAACAACTTCCGGCTCCTGTGCTGCATTCTCGATGATGGTTTCACCCTCAGCAAGGGTCGCCGCCATCATGATATTTTCGGTTGCCCCAACGCTGGGGAAGTCGAGATAGATGCGTGCGCCTGTCAGCCGCTTACGTCCGCCGCGAACATAAGCATTCACCATGCCATGCTCAATTTGAACTTCCGCGCCCAGGGCTTGCAGACCCTTAACGTGAAGATCGACAGGGCGATCGCCAATTGAGCAGCCGCCGGGTAACGGTACTCGTGCCACCCCTAGACGCGCCAACAGTGGGCCTGTTACAAAGAAACTTGCCCGCAACTGACTCACTAACTCATAAGGAGCTTTGGAGCTAGTTAAATCAGCCGCATTAAGAACAAGGGCATCATCTTGGCGAGTGACTTTCACACCCAACGCTACCAAAATCTCACAAATGCGCGAAACGTCTACAAGAGAAGGGACATTTCGCAAGCGGCAGGTTTCAGAGCAAAGCAGAGACCCTGCTAGTAGCACGAGTGCCGAGTTCTTCGCGCCACTGATGGTGACTTGCCCTTTCAGAGGCGTTTTACCCCAAATTTGAAGTACAGGACTATCTTCTTCAGATGAAGAATGAGAATGAGATAAGCTAATCGCCGAAGTAATGGGTCCGTCCTCCTGGGTCAACATTCTTACAACAACTTTAAATTTGGTTTTGATTCTACCGGAAACTTGGCAGATGTCCAGACTATCAGTTGACAGCAATTAAACACCCTTTCTAAGGTAGAAGGTGCTTGCTTTAGAACTTGACTGGAGTAACCCTTGACAAACTGGCTGACATAAAACACAATAAGAGATTGTGATACGTAGAGTGTTCAAGCGGGACTGGCGGAATTGGTAGACGCGCTAGATTCAGGTTCTAGTGTTCGCAAGGACTTCCGGGTTCAAGTCCCGGGTTCCGCATCAAAGAGTAAATCTCTGACTGACTAGTTAAGGATAGAGCGGCTTCCTTAAGAACTGTTGAGGTTCTACTTATGGGGAGCTGCCTTTTTGTATCAAAAGTTTAATCATTGATAGGTAGTGAAAAGTTTAAGTAGATAACTTAAGCTGCGTATTTCTTCTAGTAAATAGGGGGCTGGCATGAGCTTACAAGCGCCCCGAAATTGGTTGACAAGTGTCACTTTGAGCTGCTTCAGAGTTTGGAAAGTCAATTTCATCTCGCTGCAAAATCTGATTATCAGCCCCTAAAACGCGCACATCGCAGACTTGGGTTGCGCCTGATGACACGAGTAGAAATAAACCATCAGTAGTGCTATCTCTTAGAATCTTGCCATTGTTAAACGTCACCTCGATCGCAGAGACCGTTGGCGAAAGCACCTGTCCAAAGAAGACAGCGTACTGATTTGCGGCACGACGTTCTGAAGGTTGATTCGCATTCTCCGAGGTTTTGCCAACACCGTAATCAATCAACTCAGAAGCCGATCGAGACTCATCACTCCAATGATTGCCGCTTCCGATCGCTTGCCATTCTGCCCGCGCGCGTTTCACCACACGGTAACTGAGAACTGATTTGTCAGTTCCCGGCTCATTGGCAAATCTTTTTTCCTGAGTTGGACAGGCTCCACGGTAAAGCGCAACGATTCCTTTTTCCCACTTTCTGACGCTGAGGACTTGAAAGTTTTTTGCGGCAACACTGGGCTGGTCAGGACAGGCAAAGGGGCGACGCAGCATTTCTTCTGGAGTGGCAGCAACCAGCGAGTAGGTGTAGCTTACCGTTGTAATGCTCAATAAACCAATCAGACAACCGATCCACTGTCTTCTCATGGTTGGGTGTACTGTTGAAAATAGCTTAATCAGCTTTAGTGTGCCTTGTTGCGCCTGATCGCAACTCCTTCTTAGGAGAAGACCTGAGAAAAGTTTTTAGGCGTTTCTTAACAATTCCAGTGCCCGATCGACGTTCTGCCGTACGGATTGAGCCGAGCGATGCAGTGCCTCTCGTTCTGACTCTGTAAGCGGCATCTCCAGAATGTTCTCGATGCCCTGACAGCCAATTCGACAAGGAACGCCGATAAAGACATCGTTTAGACCGTATTCTCCTTGCAGGTAAGCCGCGACGGGCAGCAGACGGGATTGATTGTGGAGAATGGCTTCTACCATCAGAGCCGCAGAGGATGCAGGTGCAAAAAAGGCGCTTCCGGTCTGCATCAACTCAACGATTTCTGCCCCACCATTCCGGGTGCGATCAATTAAACGATCGAGCGTTGCTTGATCCATCAGTTCTGTGATGGGGATGCCGCCAACGGTGGAATAGCGAGGTAAAGGAACCATCAGATCGCCATGTCCACCCAAAACCGTTGCGTGGACATCAGCGGCAGACACATTCAGCTCCATAGCGATAAAGGTTTGAAATCGAGCAGAATCGAGGACGCCTGCCATGCCCATGACTTGATGAGCGGGAAGACCGCTGGTTTTCCACGCAAGATAGGTCATCACGTCCAAGGGGTTCGTGACGATCACAAACACAGCGTCGGGAGAGTACGCGATCGCTCCTCTCACCGTGTCTCGCACAATCTTGGCGTTGGTGAGCAGCAAGTCATCTCGACTGAGACCGGGCTTGCGCGGCAGTCCAGCGGTGATCACCACTACGCTCGAATTTGCAGTGTCTGCGTAATCTATCGTTCCACTGATTTTTCGATTGTGTCGTTCGATGCCTCGCGCTTCGATCAAATCTAGCGCTAGTCCTTGAGGACGCCCGCTCACCACATCAAGCAAAACTACATCCGCTAAATCTTTTTCGGCAATGCGCTGAGCGAGCGAACTTCCAACATTGCCTGCACCAATCACGGTTACTCGGACTTGTGTACAAGATGCCATAAGTTGTACTGCGTAGTTCGTAGTTTGGGAGCGTGAAGGCTTCACAAACTACGAATTTGGGTATCTAACGCAAGTTTAACGTCCTGATTTAGAGGATGAGCGTTTTCACTGGAGTGATTTAACGATTGTTCAGAAAGAGACGATCGTAGGGAGAACGCGATCGCGGCAAGTGCTCCTTATTTTTTAAACGGTTCAAGCTGATCGAGTTTGAGCCAAACATTGGGTGTCGGAACGATGCCGAACTTAACAAAGGCATAGTCGCCTTTGGTCTCGATTACCTCGCCTTGAGTCTCAAAGATGTAGGACGGAAAGCGGGGGTCGCTCGCTTGCGCTTCTAAACTGTTTTCTAGCTTTTCCCGCACCACTCGAACCATATCGCCTTTCTTAACTGCCATAGCTACCTCATGCATAGCATTTCGTTACATAGCATTTTAGGCGGTTGTTGTCCGCTAATTCAGCCGTTTTTTGGCGGATTCCATTAGTATTTGTGCATCGGCGTAGGTAGTTGTGCCTGGTTTTACTTTTTCAAGCACTTGAATAATTCTTTGCAAGCGCCCGGAAACTTGAGTGCGATTGGTCGTAAACGGGTTCTCTGTGCTTGTGATCAGTTGTTGCGTTAGCTGTTGAGCCTGAGCATAGGCGCGAGTAGAGTCTTCCTCAGCTTGAATTTGGGTTTTGACGGTTGCTAACACTTTTGTGTACGTCACTAATAATTTTTGAGCTTCAGGATAATCGGCATCACGTTCAGAAATTCTGTCAAGGCGCGCGATCGCCTTTTTCCATAAGTCTTCGATGGCTCGAAGCTGACCCACATCATGAGGTGGCTTTTGGTCAGGATGTTGAGCAGCCGTTGCAAATTGCTTTGCCGCTCCAATTAAATTTGTCGAAAGAGTGTGAGCGACTTGTGCTCCGGTTGTTTGCTCAAAGTCACGCTTCGCGGCGACCAGCTTTTCTTGAGCCATTCGACCCGCTAACGTTTGGGATGGAATTTGCTCCAGGCTATCAATCGCCCCTTGCCATTCAGAAAGTGTTTTACGTTGCTCCGCTCCTTTCGCCTGCTGCGAAGCTTGCTTAGCGTCTGCTAATGCCTGTTCTGCCTTGACCAACTTGGTGCGAGCATTGTGTTCTTGAAACAGCGTTGACTCCATGCGCGCTACGTCTTGGCGGGCCGCTCGAAATTCATCTTGGGTGAACCGCCAGTAACAGTTAGACCACTGACAGTATGCCGTTGGATACTGCCCTAAGAACCAGACTGGCAAAGCATCTAAATGTTGTTGAGCGTCCTTTACTTTGGTGCTGCCCAACTCCAAGTCTTCAAATGTGGTGGATTGATTGACCAACTGATCGGCTTGCTCTACCAGTGCGATCGCTCGACGATAGTGATGCTCCATACTGACATAGCTCGGCGTCAGCAAAAAGGGAGCCGCTTCAGCCACCGGAAACCGAATAGCTGGAATCGGCAGATTGGCGATTAAAACTCCACCGATCGCCGTTCCTAACGCCATCAGCGCTAATCGCACTTTGAATGGAATGCCAAGCTTTATTCCTGTCCAACGTGGCGAAGGCGGGCGGTTGGCGATCGCAGCAGATCGAATAGCTTTCTCTTTAAAGTCGGGAAGTAGATCAACGATCGCATCTCGAAGGTCGGCATGACCAAGCGGAGTGCCCTTTTGAAGCGTCAACTTCTCCAAGCGTCGAAGCACGATTTCTCGCTGAACTTGCCATGCTAAATCCCGACCCGTATGAGTCTGAATTTCGGTCTGAAGAATGTTAAATGCTTCCTGACTGAGCCGATTCATTGCCTGCTTTGGTATAGACTAGCAGGCTTTAGAATGCCCCTCTCGGCAGGCTCTATACTTCAGCAGTTTCCGCAAATATTTTAATAATATAATAAACACCTACTAACCTCGGAATGAAAAATTCACCCTCAAGGTTAGTAGGTGTTTCAAAATAGGCGCTTAAAGTAGTCGCTTAAAACCTGGCAATGAATTCAGCAAATCTTAGCCATTAAGGTAAGACATTGCTCGTTAAGAATTGCTGGTTTGGGCGGCTAAAAGCTGCTTCAGCTTCTCAAGATCTTGTGCCCAACGAGGATCGGGCTGTACGGAGTCTGACTCAGGCGAACCGCTACGGCGGGACTTATTGTTGTTGGCATTTGCATTAGCTGTGTTGTTGCCTTTGCGCTTACTGCCAGATGCTGTACTGCTGGTAGGCGCTGCGCCTTCAGCAGGAGCGCCTTCAGCTTCACCTTTGGCACGGGGCAACGCCTTTTCAATCTTGATCGCGTTCTCCTTGATCGCGGTGCCATTGTATTTCTCAATGACTTCATCGGCTTGCTCATCACTTTTAACAGTGACAAACCCAAACCCGCGACATTTACCAGTTTTGCGATCCGTGATGATTTTTGCTGTTACGCCTTCACCCGCATCTGCAAATACCGTTTCTAATTCTTGTTTGGTGAGATCTTCGGGCAAATTGCCCACATATAACCGAACTGACATACGCAACACCTCCAGACCTTGATCCTAATACACTGCGCCGACCCAATGAGCCGCGTTGGATAATAACACTTCCTTGCTGTTGGCTGAGGATAGACTAGGTAGACCTCGTAATCACGAACTTCCTCCTCTCGCCAACCGCAACAGCACACATAGTCGATTTGAATAAAGCCGCTTAGTCACTATCTCACGTCGCTTCGTCTAGAAACCGGAAATAGGTAAATGTAAAGCGGGACTATCTGAGTGTTTGGTCACTACTGGAGGATTGCGGTTCTGTATTCCCATACAGATCGCGTCCCCAGGATATTCATGCCACTTCTAAAGGTATCACGCTGACTTACTGCAAAACAGATTTGAAAACGATTTCCGCCCAAGAGCATAGAATACCATTCGGATTTAGAGTTCCTCCTCAGAGTAAATCTCTCAATAGGTGACAAAAAGTTGTCCTAAATTGAGCGATCGCTTGCCGTTCTCCGTTAATAAAAACCAGCCGCAGAAAAAGCGACTGGTAAATTTGCTGTGTTGGGAGGAGATTCTGATACCGAAGTCTTGAGATCAAGACCGGATCTGCGAACTCAATCGCTGAGGACACTACTGAGCCATGCCCGGAGTATCAGACTTCTGTTAAGAAAGATTACATTTTTACCTGCGCGATCGCAACTATTCTTCACAAAGATGACCCTACAGGATGAGAAGAACGCCAATCAAGATTGCGATCGCCGCGAGAATGGCAGACCAACCTTGATGACCGCTCCGACAACTCCGTCCCTTTTCAGATTTATCAGATCTAATCATGGATACATCAACCCAAGGTGTTGCCCCTCGGCGAAACCAACCTGTAACCACAACCGATCGCTGAATTAAATCTTGAGGACGAGTCGGTTGTGGAAGCAAGTTTCCAATTGCACCCAGTTGAGACAGATAATGTAGCGGAATCAACCCGTCTGAGGTTTGCAAGAGTAAATCTTGTGCTAACGCATTTCCAACTCCGGTTCGTCCCAGTAAGGTTCCGGTTAGCCGAATCGGATGACTATCGACCGGAGCCGCGTCAGGTTGGATGATCAGTGGCAAAAGGGCTGGTTGTTCTGATGCCTGAGCAGATCGTTCGACAGAGTGGAGGTCTGGAAAAAATGAGTTGAAGCGCAGAAGTGTGCCGATACCAAAGCCCATGAGCGTAAAACTGAAAAACAGCGTGTAGTCGGTGGCTAACCAGTTGAGCTGTTGATGCCCTAAGCGATACGCAAGATGAGCCATCAACCAAAGCAAAAGCGCGATCGCACCGCCAATTCCAACTCCCCATAGAGGCGCACCTTGCAGCCAAATTTTGCTTCTCATTGGCTCAGGAGGGGGTTCTAGCTCTACTTCAGGTTCTAGCTGCCAGGAGTTGGCGTAATGCATTAACTGCTGGCAGCGTTCACCCATGAGTGAATGCGAATTATTGAGAGCTAACCAGTGTCGATCGGGATTAATTTGATCCCAGAGCAGCCGCGATTTTAATGCGGTTTGATCTACCACACTGCCGATGTGCAGTGCATTGCGGTAGCCGATGGGCGACAGTAATTCAAATCCTTCAAGTAGATAATCTGTTTGCCCGTGCTGTTGAATGTTTTGAGTAGTTGCGATCGCGATTTTTAAGACGGCTCGCACCAGTCCATTTGGGTTGCCAGTGAGATTACAGGCGGCGCGATCGCTGTATCGAATTCGCGCTTTAGCAAGCCATAGCCCTGACCAACGCAACAGACGAAAAATGCCGTAGCTGATTGTGGACACGATCGCCATGACCGCCGCTCCAACCTTTAATAGCAGAGCAATCCACTTATTTTCTTTCTGCCCAAGGCGGGCACGCTGCTGCATCCAATCGCTAAGCCTTGCTGTTTGCCAGTACAGCACGTATGGAAGCTGGATCACAACCGCAACAAGCGACATGAGAGCAAAATTCCA
This sequence comes from Myxacorys chilensis, assembly GCF_059505265.1. Taxonomy (NCBI): domain Bacteria; kingdom Bacillati; phylum Cyanobacteriota; class Cyanophyceae; order Leptolyngbyales; family Leptolyngbyaceae; genus Myxacorys; species Myxacorys chilensis. The sequence goes on from NZ_JCACKG010000208.1 coordinate 34,473, forward strand.
GTTGGCAATATGGGCAAGCTCGCCCGCGTAGACTGCCGCAATCTCATCGTCTTCTAACTGGTCTAGCAAGCCTTGGCTGACTACAATTCGTGCCGTTTTGGGATGAGAACCATAGGCAAACGCTAAAGGTGCTTCTGTTGGTAAGAGTCCTAAGGTGGGTAGCGAAATGTGGTGCTGCTGAGAAAAGCGAGGAAGCAATCGATGAGTTTCAGCGCTGTACTTGGCGAGAGAGGCAGTCGAGAGCGATCGCATTCCGTACAAATACTTGAGAAGAGCATCCAGAATCCACGGCGACGCAATGAAAAGTCCGACTAAGGCCAGAACAATGAACCAAAATGGCGTCGAGATTGGAGGAATAAAGGCTGACCACTTGAGATGTTTCGTTGCAAAGCGCAGCCATAGAACTTGAACGGCGCTAGTCGAAGCAAATAACGCGCAGATGAGCAAGAGTAAGGCCGCGATCGTACCCATTTCTGCCCATTGCAGTCGAGCAGGGTTTAGTTTAGGTAACGGTTGCCAGCGTTGGGAGCGGCCAGCGTTGCGCCAAAGATAAGTCTGGGGCGTGGAATGTGATGGAGGACTAGAAGAGGGAAGCGTTTTGAGGGTTGGGGATGCTTTGCTTGAAGAAAGAGTGCTTGAAGCAAGAGTCTCAGTTTGAGCCGCAGTCGTATTGGGGCTGCGTTGGGAAGATGGGCGTTGGGGAGAATGGTGAGAGGAAAGGTCAACAGTGCGTCGGGGGGCTTTGGGCACAGCCTCTAGAAGGGTGAATCCTGTTTCGATCGGTTTGGCTTGGTTACTCAACTCGGTTAGCATCCGAGTTGCCCATTCTTGCACCTTGCGATTTTGGCTACTGTGGAGAGACTGACAGAGCACGATCGCATCCCCGATCCGATCTTGGCGCGAATAGGCCACGATCAATCCCATCTGAGCTTTGATGCTACTGGGAGTATCTTTTTCAACCGTAGAGGCTAAGTACTGCTCTAGGGCTGCGATCGCGCCCTGATAGTTTTCTTGTTTAACTGCCGTAAGTCCTGTCTCCAAAACAGAGGCATCAGACGCCGGATCTGGAAACGCTTGCATAAGGTACTTTTAGACACAGCGCTTTCAGGATACCCGCGAAACTCCGCATAGGCTGTATGTTTTTTGAACAGTGTCCTTCAATCTGTCGATTCGATTACCTAGGTAGCGACCTGGGAGCAAGTTAGGATTGAACAAGTCTCTGCTCCAATATCTGCACAAAGCCAATTGCTGTTTGCAGCGGCAACCATCCAATCACACTAATAAGCGCTGCTCGGCGAGTTCCAATGTCGAGTCCCTGTCTCACCGCCACAATCACCGCTAACAAACTCCAGATTGACAGAATTAACTCAATCGGTCGTCCTAACAATGGAACTAAGGTAAGAAAGTTTAAGACTTGCGGGGCATACGCGAATCCGATCGGACTCAGTAGCTCTCGATAGGTAGGATCAATGGGCTTAAGCCATTGTCCAACTTTCCACACGGCGAATGTCCAAAAAAAATAGCCACAAACAACGCTTAACCCATCGAGCAATAGCGCTAACAGCAACACAGGAGGTGTAGCGCGGTTGATTAATAAGATTGCTGTACTACCTAATAGATGAGAGAATGCTGCCATCAACACAATCGTCAACGCGATTCGACGGTTTCTAGACGTGTTGCGAGCATTCTCGTAGAAATTGCCATTGAGCGCTAGTGCATGCCGCAATGTTGTCCATAGACTGGGTTTTGACAATTGACTCATGATTGCTGCCTTCTGAAAGATGGAACTGAGTCTGCAAGCCTGATTGTATGATGGTACGCAGTGTCTTTGTGTTTCCTTTTACGTAAGAACCGATTCTTTTTAAGGATCATAGAATATGCGGTGGCTGACCCGTTCACTTCAATGGTTACAAGGCGGTACGCTTAGACTTCTACTAATGGGAGGAGGAGTTCTACTGGTGTGGGGTGTCCTTGCCCCCGTTGGAACGTTGACTTGGTGGCTTAGCCAAAGCACTGAGCCGCTTGCACTGCGAGAAACGAAACGGCAAACCAACGGACGCACGCCGCTTAAACCGTTATCAACAGCAAAGATTGATTGTTATATCGTTTATCTTCCAGGGGTGGGTGATTACTCTGCAAACCAACTCACCGCTGGCGAAGAGTTTTTTCTGAGCCAACTGACGCGGCAACACCCTAATTGTGTCGCTGTGCCCGATGTGTTTCCCTATTCTGCCAGCAACACCAGTCTAGGAGGACAACGTACTTTGGCTCCTGTCTGGACGGCGATCGAACAAGCAGATGGATGGCTTAAAAATGCGGATGTGTTGATTAAAATCCGTAATTTGTGGCGGTTTGCGATTTCTGCTGACGATCGCTATGGTCAAGTGTATAACCAAGGCATTGCGATCGCGGTTATCGATCGAATGAATGCCGCCCATCCCATTCCTCCAAAGCCGGATCAACCGCTCAAGGTCATTCTAGTTGGCACGAGCGGCGGCGCACAAGTTGCGTTGGGTGCCGCGTCTTATCTCAAGCAGTGGCTCAACCCTCAACTGATTGTAGTGTCGGTCGGCGGAGACTTTGGAGGAAAGGTTGGATTTGAATCGCTTGACCAGATTTATCATTTGCAAGGCAGTCAAGATTGGATTGAAGACCTTAGCGCCTGGTTGTTTCCCTCGCGTTGGGGAATCGCCGTGGGATCGCCCTTCAATCAGGCAAAGTGGCAAGGACGCTATAGCGTGCGAACGATTGGCCCTCAGAAGCATGATGGCGATCAAGGCTATTTTGGACTTGCACCGGTAGCAAATAGTCAAACGACTTACGTTGAAATAACGCTACAGCAGGTCAATCAATTACCGATTTGGGGGACTCCTCAGAGACGTTTATGAAATAGCATTTATGAGCGACCTCTTCGCACTGCTTCTTTCCCGATCGCGCTCATCGATTCGCCTAGAGACTCCTTAAAGAGATTGTAGAAAATGCCTTTTGGCGTTGCGGAGTTGGGTTGTGCTTCGATAACTTGAGTGATCAAAACTTGAGTCGGCTTCGCCCCAGCATATGGTGCGATCGGCTCAACTTTCCAGTAGCCTTGTAGACTTTGCAGATCGCCATCGACTTGCCGAAAATCAATTCGACTCTTTGCTTGCTCGGTGATTGCCGACCGAATTCGAGATTTTACACTAAGCAAAAACACCTGACGAGCATCGATCTGCTCTACAACTTTCTGATTTCCATTGACTGACAAAATTTTGCTCGATGCCACGTTTGGCATGAATTTTGATAGGTTTCCGTAATCGGTTAAAACTGACCAAGCAATGTCCGATGAGGTGGGAATCAGCACTCTCGCCATGTACCGACCCTTCTCGCCTGTCACCAACGGTTGACCCTTCCTGAGCGCAACTCGTTGTTCTAGCGGAAGTTGATCAAGTGGGCTGTTGAATAATTGTGCAGCGGCGGGAGACGGTGAGGTGAAGGTCGCGATTGGCTCGGCCAGACTCCACAGCATTGCGCTAAGGCAACTTACAAGCAATCCAGAGCGAAATCCTGAGCGAAGTCGTTGCATGATTATCTCCCCTGAGAGTAACAGGTTTGTATCATACGGTATCTGTCAAATCTTCTGAATCATTTTTGGACGACTGGATTACGGCAAACATCCGAAGTTGCGAAAAGTGTAACCAAGGACACGATCAAACGGATTCAGTGCCACAGTAATATCATCCAATCCATCCAATCCCTGTGAGGAGTCCGGAAGATGATGAGTCTGACACAGAGAAATTTGACACAGAGAAATTTGACAGAATCGACCCGGTGGAATCGTTTTAAGGCTGTACCGTTGGCGCTTGGAGTGGTGGGACTCACAATACTGAGTCCTGCACTGGTCAATCCTGCGATCGCGCAAGAAAAAGCAATGAAAACCCTAACCGTGACAGGAAAAGGATTTGAGGATATTCAAACCACGCTAGCTCAGGTTCGGTTAGGAGTTGAGGCTCAAGGTAAAACTGCCAATGAGGTTCAGCAAGAAGCCGCGCGGCGCTCGAATGCAGTGGTGACGCTGCTGCGATCGCGCAGAGTCGATAAACTCGAAACCACTGGCATTAATCTCAGCCCAGTCTACAGCTATGCCAACAATACGCAAAAGCTGACAGGCTATTCGGCGTCCAATATTGTCAGTTTCCGAGTGCCAACCGAAACTGCCGGAACTTTGCTAGATGACGCTGTGAAAGCGGGCGCGAGCCGCATTGATGGCGTAAGTTTTGTGGCAGCAGACGATGCGATCGCGGCGGCACAAAAACAAGCGCTGCGTAAAGCAACACAAGATGCCCAATCCCAAGCAGACGCCGTTTTCAGTGCTCTTAATTTGACGAAAAAAGAGATTGTCAGCGTTCAAATCAACGCAGCAACACCGCCTCCCCCCATTCCGGTGCAAGCAGAACGGTTTGCGAAGCTCAGCGCGGCAGATGCGCCTACCCCCGTTGTTGGCGGTGAACAGCGAGTTGAAGGCTCTGTGACACTGCAGTTCAACTACTAAAAGATCGGCTCTGGATTTGACGGATTTCAAATTTCATGAACGATGGGGCGCGATCGCAGCTTAGCTGCGATCGCGCTTGCTTAAAAGTCCTCTTCGTATGAGGGAGCATCCGATCCGCCGCCTTCAGAGTCACGCTTTGATCCAAGCAATTGCAGCCGATCGACCACGACAATCGGAGAGGTTCGATTTGCCCCTGTATTGCGATCGACCCACGAATCAAACTTCAGTGATCCCTTGACGCCAATCAAACTGCCCTTACGAACATAGTTTGCGGCTACGTCTGCCTGCTTGCCCCACAATTCAAGATTAAACCAATCGGGCTGGTCGCTGTTGCGCGTCTGACGGTTCACGGCTAGCGTCAGCCGACATTTGACACTGCCCGACTCAAAATACTTTACGTCCGGATCGCCGCCAACCCGTCCCACCAATGTCACGACGTTTAAGCTCATAGTAGTTCACTAGTACTTTTCTGACTGCCTCTATTTTAATTTAATCAATCCCTACCTGATGAATTGGAGAGAAGCATCTAAGGTTACACTACTGCCGTGAGATTTGTACTTAACTAACCTACTTAACAACTGCGATCGCCCTATCGCTTAATGCCCAATTAGTAATAAAGCACACAAAATGCTTCTGCCTTCTACTCAGCCTTTCCCGTCGCCTTTTCTACTGAGTGCTTCAACAATTCTCACCATTGACTGGACTATGCCCCTAAACTGTAATAAAATCCACATCGACTAGCGCCAGTGCTAAAAGCTGCACTTTCGTCCGAGCAAATCCGTAGCATTTTTAAGAGGCAAGAAACTAGTGGGTCTTTTCAGTGGCTTCTCCCGCTTTTCCCTATCACGGGACATGGGTATCGATCTCGGTACTGCAAATACACTAGTCTACGTATCCGGTAAAGGCATCGTCTTGCAAGAACCCTCCGTAGTGGCGATGGACGCTAATGACAGAATTCCGTTGGCGGTTGGAGAAGACGCAAAAAGAATGCTAGGACGAACTCCTGGCAACGTTATCGCTCTGCGCCCTTTGCGGGATGGCGTCATCGCAGATTTTGATACAGCTGAATTAATGCTGAAGCATTTTATCCAGCGAGTGAATGAAGGCAAAGCCCTCGTATCGCCCCGCATCGTGATTGGAATTCCGAGCGGTGTTACTGGAGTGGAGCGGCGAGCGGTCATGGAAGCCGCGTCTCAGGCCGGTGCTCGCGAGGTGTACTTGATTGATGAACCTGTGGCAGCCGCGATCGGGGCAGGGCTTCCAGTCGCAGAACCGACTGGAAACATGATTATCGACATCGGTGGCGGCACGACTGAAGTTGCCGTTCTCAGTTTGCAAGGCACGGTTCTGAGCGAATCGGTTCGCGTCGCTGGGGATGAACTGACTGATGCGATCGTTCAATACATGAAGAAAGTCCACAACCTGGTTATTGGGGAACGGACGGCAGAAGAAATCAAGATTCAAGTCGGATCAGCCTACCCTGGTTCGTTTGATGACGATTCTCTAATGGAAGTGCGAGGCTTGCACCTCCTGTCTGGCTTACCTCGAACCGTCACGATCAAAAGTCCTGAGATTCGCGAAAGTATGTCAGAGCCGCTATCCGTGATTATCGATGCGGTGAAGCGGACGCTAGAACGGACGCCTCCCGAATTAGCGGCAGACATCATCGATCGCGGTATCATGCTGGCCGGGGGCGGCGCATTGCTCAAAGGCATTGATACCCTCATCAGTCATGAAACTGGAATCGTGGTTCACGTCGCGGCTGATCCATTAAGCTGCGTCGTTTTGGGTACAGGTCGCGTCTTGGAAAACTTTAAGCAGCTAGAGCGAGTGTTCAGCACTCGTCCACCCCGATAAAAATCTGCTACACTTTCCCGATCTCCATGCTGGAACTGAGGAAATTGTGCTAAGGCTCTGACAATTCAGAGCTATACTTTTGTGAACGTTAACCAGCCAAAGAACGAGAAATTCGCATGTTTGCACTGCGCCGTTGGTGGGATCGGTATGGCATCCAAGCCACTCTGACAAGTGTTGCTATAGGAACGGCATTGTTGATTCGGCAAACCCACGGAGGGGTGGTGCTAGAAACCTATCAGTGGTTGACTCGCCCCTTTTTGTCAAAACCTGCTCCTCCTGCCCAATCCTCTAATCCTGAGATGCTAGAACTCCAGGAGCGACTAATTGAGCTTGAGAGCAAAAATCAGCGTCTAGAGGAGCTTCTCGGATTTGCGCAGTCTGCTAAGGCGAAAGGCATTACGGCTCCAGTGATTGGGCGGAGTGCAGATCATTGGTGGCAGCAGGTCAGCTTGGGGCGAGGCGCTCAAGATGGGGTTGAGACGGGAAGCGTTGTTCGGAGTCCAGGTGGGGTTGTGGGCCGTGTGACAAGTGTGACCGCTCGTACCAGCCGCGTGCTGTTGCTCAGCGACCCAACTAGTCGTGTTGGCGTCATGATTAGCCGCAGTCGAGCGATGGGATCGATGCGGGGAAATTTGGGAAATCGGGCGGTGATCGAATTTTATGAGAAGAATCCGGATGTACGTCGCGGTGATGTAGTAACGACTTCTTCGCTCAGCGGTCGATTTCCGTCTGGGCTTCCGGTTGGGCGCATTGAATCTGTTGATACGGCAAAAAGTCCAGCGCCAGAAGCGGTAATCGAACTGTCAGCGCCAATCAGCGCTCTAGAATGGGCGATCGTTTATCCGAAGTTACCCGGTGAAACAGAGTCATTGCCTGCTCCTGCGCCTAGCGATGTGCCTGCCTTTTCTCCTACCCCAGAAGAGTCTTCTACCCCCTCCCCTACAGCACCATGAGTCAGGCGTTAGATCACTTTATCGAGCAGTATCCTGCTTCTCGCCCATTTATCAATTGGGGAGTTACGGCTGGTTCTGTGTTTCTGTGTTTGCTGATTTTGCCAGCTCGATTGCCTGGAATGGAATTGGCCGGCATTAGTCCGAATTGGCTATTAATTTGGGTGGTGGCGTGGAGTGTGAAGCGTACGCTCTGGCAGGGCGCGATCGCAGGGCTGGTTCTCGGTTTGCTACAAGATGCGATGACGGCTCCATTTCCCACTCATGCAATTAGTTTAGCGATCGTTGGTGCGATTACGGCTCGGCTGCAAAAACAGCGCTATGTACAGGAAGACTTTATTTCGGTAGCGCTGATTGTGTTTGGCATGGCGGTGGTGGCGGAGACAATAACCGCGATTCAGTTTAGTTTTGAGGGCGGGCGATCGCTGCTAGAAATCTGGACGTATCATCAGTTTGTTGCCCTCAGCTCAGCCATTCTCAGCAGTTTGTGGGCACCCGTTGTTTATTTTCCGCTGAATCGCTGGTGGGAATCGATGGGGCAGTCTGACTCTATTTAAATCTAACGGCCTAACGGCTCTACCCAACGGGCTGCGCCACGGCTAGTTCCTGCGGAGGCTAAGGAAACAGAGCAATTGCACCTTGTAAATGTTTCTCTAGGGTGGCTGGAGGTAATGCACCTTGCAGATGGCTCCAAGGCAAGACTTGATCCAGCGACCAATTCTGGTGGACATAAAACTCTAAATCAGGAAGGTGGCCCCGCAATTCTTTAAAGGCACGGCGATAACTGCCTAAAGAATCTCCATAGTGTCGAGTGAGTTCGAGCAAGCGAGAAAGGCGGCGATCGCCGCGAGATAATAATGCCTGAATGACTGACCAGTTGTAGCTTTCAGGGCGAAAATCAATGCCTTGCGATCTCAAGTTTTTCTGCAAGAACTGGAGCCGTTTTTCGGCTTTTGGGTTGACGCCAAACCATTGAAACGGGGTATGTGCTTTCGGCACAAAGGTGCTACATCCAAGCGTGAGCCGTAGCCCAGGAGCGGCTTTCTTCAAATCTCGCATCATCTTAACTGTGTGGTCGAGATCTTCAGATTCTTCACCCGGAATGCCAACCATTCCATATAGTTTGACGCTGCTTAAACCGCCTGCCTTTGCATTGATTCCAGCTTGAATAATTTCGTCAGTGGTCAGTTTTTTATTGACGATTTGGCGTAAGCGATCGCTGCCGCTTTCCACCGCAATGGTGATCGATTTTGAATCGTGTTTGACTAGCGTTTTCGCTAATTTCTCTGTCACAGTGTTGGTACGAACTGAGGCAAGACTAATTCGTACATCGTCATATTTTGGGGCGTTGAGGTAGTCTAGCAGCGTCCCAAATTCGGGATGTTGAGTCACCGAAGCTCCGAGGAGTCCGAGTCGATTGGTGACTTCTAATCCTCGTGCGATCGCGGGCATGAGCGAGTCTTCTACATCGGCAATCCGAAATGGCAGCGTCAGATAGCTGGCGAGGCAGAAGCGGCACATTTCAGGGCAACTGCGGACAACTTCCACCATAAAGATGTTTTCCCATGCAGCTTTCTCGGTCACTACGGTAGAGGTCGATAAGGTATTGCCGCGATAGGTTTGCTTTTCGACTCGTGCAGGGATCGTGCTGTCGATGGGATGAATGGCCGCGATCGCGCCCTCTGAACTTGCATACGTCACTTCATACAAACTCGGAACGTAGATGCCTGGAACTTGGGCAAGATGTCGGAGTTGGGTGTCGCGATCAGCGTGGCGAACCTCTTGATATGCAGTGATGAAAGCATTGAGCAAGATTTCACCATCGCCGAGCAGAAATACATCAAAGAAGTCTGCATACGGTTCGGGATTGGCTGTGAGGACGGGACCGCCTCCAAATACGAGGGGATGATCGGACGTGCGATTCTGGCTCCGAATCGGAACGTCTAATGACTCTAACAGTCCTAGAATATTGACATAATCCAGTTCCCACGACATCGAGAAGCCGAGAATTTCAGGCTGTGTGGGTAACGGCTCATGACCATCCGTAAATAAGCGACTGACTTCTAAATCAGGTCGCGATGCTAATGTTGCCCAAACCACTTGAAAGCCTAAGCTAGTGATGCCAACGATATATTCATTAGGAAACGCAAAAATGAGCGGTATTGCATCTGCTTGAGGAGTCGCAGGTGTAAACAATAACCGTTCAGCCGAGAGAGGGAGGGAGGTCGCCAATTGTGTCACAAGAGAATAAACTCAGAAATAGTTGAGTCAATGACTTAATCTATTCTTGCTTCAGCCTAACATTTCAATCAACCGCTTGTTTGTTCATCCGCTTTAATAAGTAAGTCAATGAGTTCTTGCTTAAGTGGACGTGAAGGTACTTCTAACTGACGTTCTCTAGCAAGCTGTTTAAGCTCAGCAACTTTCATCTTGCTGTATGGACTGCCGCTTAATGTTGCTGGTTTCCGGTGTGAGGAAGTAGATTGCTTGAGTTCTACGATCGCGCTATTCATCGCTTCAGCAATCTGATGACTAATCTTCTGCTCAAGCGACTGCTCTAGACGCTCAAACAAGACATTCATCTGCTGACTAATCTTTGTTTCAAAGGACTGCTCTAAGTGTTTCAGCAAATCATCAAGTTGTTGGCTCATCTTCCTCTCAAGCGACTGCTCTAATTCTCGTATCAAAATACTTATCTGCTGAATTTCATCAAATGGAGGTAAGGACTGCTCTAAGTGCTGGAACAAACTGTTAAAGTGTTGGCTTATCTTCCTCTCAAGCGACTGCTCCGATCGTTGTATCAAAGCACTGATTTGCTGAATCTCGTCGGGCGGCGATGCAGAAGTAGAAGTTGCCGAATTACCTAGCAACAACTCCATCTCTAACCTAGTAACAGCAGCCTGCTCATCATTAAGATCAAATACCCAAACCCATAGCCTCTGAATGTCTAGTTCTCTTGCAACTAGACACCAATCTGCTCCATAGATGACTTCATACTCTTCATCAGCATACGCTTCAGTACGACGTACAATCAGAGGAACCAGATTGCTACCTTCTTGAACAAGACTATCTCTCAGAACTTGCGATCGCTCAGGTGCAATATCTTCAGGACTTAAGTTTGGAACAGCAATCAGTATGGTTTCTAGTTGACCATGATGAACTGGTTTGGGACGTAACCTATCAATAATCTGTTGTTGTCGTCTAGCAAAATCCATAAACTAATTACCCTGTTCCGTTAGTAGTACTAAGTGTTGAGCCATTTTTAAGTAGCAATTAAACGCATCTTGAGCCGTTTCTTTATCTGCTCTGGTTAAAGAAGAATCAAACTCTGCATAGCAGAGCGGATAACCTTTTTCAGGTATAGAGGACACAATTTTAAGTTGAGGTATCCACGTTTCTTCAGGAAACAAATCAATGTTTTCATAAGTAGGAAATCCCTCTACAATCTCTTTGATTTTTTCAGCCATCTGCCGATGTAAGATTTTCACTTTTTTATCGTACATACTAACGGCAATTCCCAAGATGGGTAGAGGATTATCTCGTTGCACTTCTAGCGCTCTTCCAATCACGTATTCCAGTGCCCGAATTGGATATGGAGCTAATTGAGTAGGGATCAAAATAGCTGAAGCTGCCATCAAAGCAATTTCGTTGAATTTACCGAAAGATGGAGGTGGATCAATAAATATATAGTCATAGTTGTTTCGATAATCTCTTAATTTCTTTCTTAAAGCGTATTCACCGTCTACAGCCTGAATTAGAAAAGCTTCTTCATCAATGAGGCGGATATTAGAGGGAACAATATCTAATTCAACATCCCCCCATGTTTTAGAAATGACTGTACTAGGCAGAAGCGTTCTCGACTCTGTTAACAGATGGACAATATCTTTCTTGCCCTGATCCTCAACGTCTGACAAAGGATCAATTCCTAACCCCATTGTCAAATTTGCTTGCGCGTCAACATCAATCAAGAGAACACGTTTACCTAACTTGCTCAAGGCAGCAGCAAGGTTAATCGTCATTGTTGTTTTACCAACGCCGCCTTTGTTATTGAAGACGGTGATAACCATACCCTTTCTCTCTACAGAATCTTTAGATTGAGATGCTTTCTCTATCGTGGCTGAAGAGGTTGGAGACGCGGTCTCATTGAAGTTGCGATCTGCGCTAATCGTTGCGCCAGAAGGATTTCTTCTTTTAAATAGTTCAAACATATCTTGGTTCCCAAAGGCAGTTGCAATATGACTTAGAAAATTAGAGTGAACCTGCTGCTGACTTTGATGAATCGCATCACCAAATTTCAGGCAGGTTTCTTTACCACAGAGATTGGAGAGCAGTGAAAAATTTTCGATCAGCGTTTTTTGAGAATAGGATGCGATCGCGCTAATTTCTCCATCATAGTGATACAGCAAATGAAACTGATAACCGTTCGTTAATAATCCCAACGCTGCGCCCGTTTCTCGCAGATAGCTCTTTAACTGCCAAAGATTTCGAGAGAGATCTTTTCTAGGAGATTTTGCTTCAATCACTAAATACGGCAATGCGTGAAGCGTTGAATGCTGCGACAGCACCAAGAAATCTAGCTTGACTTTACCGATCGTCACCTGCGTTTTCCAATCCGCAGCGTGATAGCCGAGAGTTTGTAGAAGCGGAATGATGACTTTGTGTTCGACATCTGACTCGCTGCTATCAAGGGTAATAGATTCTAGAAACTGGAAGCGAGCAGAATTTGCTGAAACGGGCATAGCGGGCAAAGTAGGAGTGTATTAGAGACGCATTGCGTGAGAGCGGAGATCAGCGAAAATGCCACTTTAAAGAAATGATTTAGAGCGATACCAAGCGCAACACTTTCGCTATTGTCTTGTTTGATTGACGTTGAAGGTTCAGTGGTTCTACAGGAGAGGGTTGGTTGTTCGGAAAAGCTTTAATCCTATAGAGAAAGCTTTATCGTTTACTCACAAAGCGAGTAGCGATCGCTAAGTAGTTACAACTAAGGGTGTACGATCCGTATTTGGCGATAATCAAGACTTAGCACATCGCTAACAAATTCAGCAGGTGCTTTGAGCATTATTCACATCAGCGCTGGATTACTCAGATAGTTCCTCGGTATCTCGATCTTCAGCATCAGAAGATTTTTCGGGTAAATCTTCTCCTCGACCGGATTCTAGTAAGCCAGTTGTCTTGAGCAAATGCCTGAGCAAGCCAGCCTTTATAGATCTGTTGCCATGAATTGAACAGAGAGCCTGACTAGATTTTCTAGTTTGCCGTAAATATGGTGACTGCCTTGAATTCTTAGCAATATCTAGCCTTCGCGCTCTAAGCGTTTTGCCAACTCTTTGCCGAACATCGATTTTATACGGCAATTTCCAGGATTCGATCGGTTGCAGTTGTTTCAATAGAAGCCATATCAACCGAGAGACACCCTTCGATCTCTTCGTATAAATTCTGCAATAGCTCCTCAAAGGTTTCGCTTTGAGTGGCACAACCGAGAATCGCTGGAACCTCTGCCCAATATCCGCCTTCTTCAGCGTCGTGAATGATGACTTTGAGTTTCATGGGTTGATGAGTTGAGTGGTATGGATTGTTTAGTGTATCGAATGAGTAGTTGATCGCCCAGTTGCGTTCATTTACCAAGCAAAATGGGGTGCGGGCACTTTAGTAATTCTAATGTCTGCCATTAGTAACCAAAAGAGTTATTCGATCGCGAAAATACGCGATCGCTCAGTGCAGTAACCAAACTGTTTATCTTCCAAAAAGCACTATTTAATTCAAACGCCTTTCTCACCTTGGGTTGCAAATTCATATTATGATGTGCCAGATGATATAGTCTCGTTCGGACAGGCATCACCACTGAGGAGGCGCAACGCATGGCTCACATCATTGCAACGGCAAACATGAAAGGCGGTGTTGGCAAAACCACGCTGACGGTCAATCTTGCTACTTGCCTTGCCAAGCATCACCAAAAGCGCGTTCTCATTGTTGATCTAGATACTCAAATCAGCGCAACGCTTAGCCTCATGACGCCGGCTGATTTTGCTAAAGTTCGTGGCGACAAACGTACCTTAAGAAACTTAGTTAAACGAGCAATTTTATCTGACAAAGAATTGCCAACGGTTGTACCTGAAGCGATTCGTGCCTATATCTCTAACGTCAAAGGCTTAGATTTGTTGCCGGGAGACATTGAACTGTACGATGAGTTTCTCGTCTCGGATATGTTGCATCGAACTGCCGTTCAGACAGGAGCCACCGACTTTGAGCAAGTGTGGAACGACTTTGAGAAGAATCTAATTCGTAAGATCTTGCAACCGATCTCCAAAGACTACGACCTGATCATTTTAGATTGCGCTCCTGGATATAACCTCATTACTCGAAGCGGATTGTTAGCCAGTGATTTCTATTTTATTCCAGCTCGCCCAGAGCCGCTATCGCTCATCGGAATCCAGCTTTTAGAACGCCGGATTTCAAAGTTAAGAGAGCTTCATCGCACGGAAGCAGGACCCTTAGCGATCGAGCTTCTAGGCATTGCGTTTACGCTCTCTGGCAACATGTTCTCAAGCCGCTATCATGGGCAAGTGATGAAGCGTCTCAATGAAGATTTCAGCGAAGCAAAATTATTCAAGACGCGCATTCCGGTAGATGTCAATGTTGCAAGGGCAGTTGATGCCTTTACGCCTGTTGTGTTGAGCAACCCAGGAACGGCAGGGGCAAAAGCATTTTCAACGTTAGCAGAAGAATTTCTTCAGAAACTGACAGCCGCTACTAAAGTTGAGCGACCTGAGAATAAGTATGCGTTTGCAGCATTAGACGATTAATCAAGAAGCGTTTACTATTTCAGAGAATGTCATGAAGAGTGCTGAAGTCTGTGCAATTAGCACACGATGTTCAAGAAGTTGCTTTGTAAGCGCTGGAAAGTTCTTAGTTGACAACTCGTACTCGGAACGAGTACGCTTAAAGGGATTCAATTAACAGGAGACTCATTTATGCTTGCCAATCGAGAAGGGCAAAAAGTTCCTAGCGTTACCTTTCGCGCCCGTGAAAATAACCAGTGGGTTGACATCACCACTGACGATATTTTTGCTGGTAAAACTGTAGTCGTTTTCGCATTGCCTGGAGCATTCACGCCAACATGTTCTTCAACTCATGTTCCTGGATACAACGATCTTGCAAAAGTGTTTAAAGGCAATGGCGTTGATGAGATTGTTTGCATTTCTGTTAATGATACATTTGTGATGAATGAATGGGCAAAAGATCAGCGTGCTGATCACATTCGGCTACTCCCCGATGGGAATGGCGACTTTACCGAAGGCATGGGAATGCTCGTTGACAAGACAGATCTAGGATTTGGTAAGAGATCGTGGCGCTACTCGATGCTGGTGAAAGATGGCACGATTGAAAAGATGTTTATCGAACCGGATGAACCCGGCGATCCATTCAAAGTATCTGATGCAGACACGATGTTGAACTACATCAATGCTCAGGCAGAAAAGCCCAAAACCGTATCGCTGTTTACGAAAGTAGGCTGTCCGTTCTGTGCTAAAGCGAAGCAGACGCTGAGCGAGAACGGTTTAGATTACGAAGAAATTGTGCTGGGTCAAAACATCACCTTACGATCGCTAAGAGCGATGACAGGCGCAACCACCGTTCCTCAAGTGTTCATCGATGGCAGATTGATTGGTGGATCGGAAGCCGTGACCTCGTACTTTGCCGCGTAATGGTTCACTCGTTCGTAATTCGTAATTGGGCAATTCTGATTACGAATTACGGATTCATCCCTACAATGGATAGGATAGTGCCAAAAATAATTTTCTGTAATGGACAAGTTGTTGGATGCTGAGCGATCAATTGAGATTGCAAATCGTCTCAAAAGCAAAGCGAAAGTCAGTTTTGAGAATACTGCAAAGGCGATTGCGCTCGTTGAAGGAGCACAATATGTTCAAGGTTTTTTGGTGTTCTCAGGTGCGCCTCATCAACCCATTGAGCATAGCTGGTTAGAACTTAGCGAGTCTCAGGACGGTACAGAAACGACACGCATTATTGATCCAAGTTTTTCTTCCTTAAATCGCAAGCCAGAAGAACTTTATTATTTTGCGGCACAGCAGCTAACTGCCAAGAAGTTGAAAGCTGCGATCGAGGAAGCAAAGGAAGATTATCCTGAAGATGATCCGCTCCCGATCTATGGCTCCATGCCTTATGAGTACTATGGCGATGTCATGTTGGGTGGTAAAGCTTATCTCGAAGCGTTTGAAGCAGCTCAAGAGAAGTGTAGAGTTTTGAATCGACCGAAAAATAACGGTAATTCCTAAGCGATCGCAGTAACGCTATTTTTCTCGGCTTCACTTCTCGTATAAGTTTAGATACGTTTGCCATTTTGAAGCGATCGCTGATTTAATACCAATTTTATTCATTAGTGCGACAGGTCGTAAGGACACTTTATGCCCTTACCGAATGGTTCGATAGTGAGTATTTTTTGCTTGATTTGCCTTATCACTAAACAGTCTTAGATTGATTAATTATAGATTTCTAAATAGCTACATGTAACACTGTAGTGTGTCTCAAGAGAACCAAAACAATGGTTCTAAGCGTTCCGATAAGTGGCAAAAACTGAATATTGACTGCAACTTTGCTTTGAGCGTAAACATCACTCATTGGAGTGAAATGTGAATATTATGCAGAATTAATCTGTATTCATTAACTCAGTTAAAATTTTTATAATTAATTATTTTTGTGCTTAAAGAAACAAAGGTGTTTGGATTCAATTCATCGCTGCGTATTGCCTATTTTCATTATGATTCTTAAGTGTTTTTAGCGCTTTTTTGATGAAGTTTTACGTATCAAAAAAGCAGGTTGTGCAGCAATTTTTACTTCCTAATTCAGTACTTTTGACGTTGTACAAAACTATTTGAGTTTTCGTTTGATTTACTATCTATTAAGGGTGAATTCGGTCGCACTGCAAGTGCAATGAGCGACCGATCTTAGATATTGCACATAGAAGCCAAAGACTGTTGTACATTTCTCAGGGAGTTATCACCATGGTTATGGGTGAATCCATTTCTAGCTCGTCATCGAGTCTAACCACCGACATTTTTCAAAATCAGACTACCGTATTAGATACAACTCCCACGCCCCTTACCCCGCCGCCTCCCGGCGGTGCATCAAGCGCAAGCCTTCCTGCCGCTCCTCAAGACCAGGTGTTTGACCTGCGCTCCTTGACGGGACTTGTTCGAGGACTCTTTAATACCACGAGCATTACCGCAGATTACAACAACACCGTTGGTATTTACCGAGTGGAGGATACTCTAGGTACAGTTATCGATCCGAGCAGTGGGACGTCTTATGCGCCTGGAGACGCTGGATATAGTCAGGCAGCCGTACGGCGATCGCAAACCGCTGGTGATGGCATTACGTTTGATCCAAGATCAGGAGATGTCCCGGTTGCGCTTCAAGGGGGAGCGCTCTATGCGCCCTACCTGATTTCCAACAATACCGCCGAGAGCGTTCTGCAAAGGAGTGACGTAAACACTTACTTCAACTTCACGGCCGCTAACTCAGATGGTGGGTTTGACCATTGGCGCACAACCGAAGATGGCAAAATCGTGGTGGAAGATCTATTTGGCGGCGGCGATCTCGACTTTAACGATGCGATTTTAACCGCGACATTTGAGACTCCAACCATCGATTTGCCTGCTGCACCCCAAGATCAAGTGCTTGATCTACGCGATCGCACGGGTCAGGTTAGAAGCTTGATCAATACCCAGAGCATCACGGCTGACTACAACAATACGGTGGGCTTGTACCGCATTGAAGACGCGCTTGGAACAGTGATCGATCCAAGTAATGGAACGTCCTATAAGCCAGGAGATGCAGGCTATGGCTTGGCGATCGTGCGGCGATCGCAGGCAGACGGCGTTACCTTTAGTGCGAGAGCGGGAGATGTAGCGGCAGATCTGACGGGAGGTGGAGTCTACGCGACCTATCTGATTGCGGATGCAACAGTGGATGACGCTCTCAATGGCAAAAATCCCAATATCTACTCCAACTTCGTCGCTGCAAACGCGGATCAGTTTGATCACTTCATTGGAGCAGGTACAACTGCTGCCGGAAGCACTAGCTTTAGTATTGAGGATCTGTATGCTGGTGGCGATCTCGACTTTAATGATGCCGTCATAACCATCACCTTTGAGAACGTTTAAGAGCGTTCAGCTATAGTCGGTAATCGCTGTGGAATAGGTTCTCTACGATTACCGGATATGCAAGAAGCCTCCTGATGACAGTATCAGGAGGCTTGGTTATCAGAAGACTTATTTGATGAAGCGGGTAGCGGGAATCGAACCCGCAACTAAACCTTGGGAAGGTCTCATTTTGCCACTAAACTATACCCGCATGTGACAAGCATTATAGCGACTTTTAGATAGAACAGAGCAGAGAGTTTACAACCGCTTATAAAACTTCCTGCTCTCTTCTTTAGTGTTTAGCCGCTTGTTGTAATGGATCTTGCGATCGCCGCTTGGTTGCACCTTTCAATAATCGTCCAAAGATGAATCCTTGCAGCGCATCGATATAGGTAAAGATCACTGGCACGACGATCAATGTTAGCAGGGTGGATGTCATCAGGCCGCCAATCACCGCGATCGCCATCGGAGCGCGTTGCTCTGATCCTGCCCCGATGCCTGCTGCGATCGGTAGCATTCCCGTAATCATAGCGATCGTAGTCATCAAAATCGGACGTAACCGGGCGACTCCAGAATCTAGCACGGCTTTGTAGAGCGGCTTGCCTTCTTTTTGATTCAGTAGCGCATAGTCTACCAGCAGAATCGAGTTCTTTGTTACCAATCCCATCAGCAGCACAATGCCAATTAGGGCAAATAGTCCCATTTCTTTGTGAGTCACGAGTAGCCCCAGCAAAGCTCCGCCCAAAGAGAACGGCAACGCCACCATAATCGTGAGGGGGTGGAGAAAATCGCCAAATAGCAGCACCAGCACGGCATAGATGAACAGAGCGGCGGCTCCCAAAGCGAGTCCCACATTGGTAAACAGTTCGCTCTGAATTTTGGCATTGCCAAATCGCTCTTCCTGCACCGTCGGCGGCAGATTCTTCAGCGCCGGGAGTTCGTGCACCGTAGTCAGAGCGTTTCCTAGAGCTACACCTTGGAGATTTGCCTCCACTGCAATCTTACGGGAGCGATTGTAGCGATCGATTTGAGACGGCCCACTGCCAAAGCTAACTTCTGCCACCGTTTGCAGTGGCACCAAATCTCCTGCCTGAGTTTGAACTTGCAGATTGCGAATTGTATTGATGTCGTCTCGATACTTTGGATCAAGTTGAACCCGAATTGGAATTTGACGATCGGATAAATCAAATTTTGCCAAGCTCGAATCGTTGTCACCAATTGTTCCTAAACTTGCGGTTCGGGCGATTGTAGCAACACTCACGCCTTGATCGGCTGCCCGCGCCGGATCAGGTTTAATCAAGATTTCAGGTTTGACTAAACTGGCACTTGACGCAATTTCGACGAGTCCTGGAACCTGCTGCATCTGTTTTTCTAGCTCTTGAGCTGTTTTGGTCAGCGCCGCCGCATCTTCACTTTTCAGCACAATCGACAAGTCTTTGGCCGAACCACCCACTCCGCCACTATCAAAACTCAGTCTGGTTCCAGGAATTTCTCTAAACTTGGCTCGGAAGTCCTTCTCAAATTCTTGTTGTGAAATATTTCGCCCTTCGCCTTTTGGCTTCAGCTTGGCGTAGAGCGTCGCTTTGGCGACCGACTCGTCGGTTTGTACGCTAGCCACATTTGGATTTTCCAGTAGCATCGCCGTTAGCTGTTGAGTGGCGCGATCGGTCGTTTCGATCGTCGAACCGGGCGGCAGTTGCATGTTGATAATTGATAGTCCCACATCACCATTGGTGAATAGACCCGTTGGAATGAATGGAACCAGCATGAAGCTACCGATCAAGAACGCTACTGATAGCCCAATCGTGATCACCCGATGCTTGAGTGACCACGTTAGCAAGCGACGATATTGGAACGAGAGCCGATCTTTACTCAAGTCTTGCTCATGATGAGGTTTGTCTTTCAACAGATACGCTGCCATTAGCGGGGTTACTGTCCGGGCGACTAGCAGCGAGAAGAGAACTGAACCTGCCACCGCCACCCCAAAGGGTCGGAAAAATTGACCACTAATGCCGCTCATGAGCGAAACCGGAGCGAAGACTGCCACGATACTCATAGTCGTTGCGACTACCGCTAGACCAATTTCGTCGGACGCATCGATCGCCGCATGATACGCTGACTTGCCCATCGCTTGGTGCCGTTCGATGTTCTCAATTTCAACGATCGCATCATCCACCAAAATTCCCACAACCAGCGCTAGCGCCAGCAGTGTCATGAAGTTGAGCGTGTAGCCCAACATCTTAAACACAATGAAGGTCGGAATCAGAGAGAGCGGCAGAGCCACAGCAGTGATCAGCGTTGCTCTCCAATCCCGTAAGAAAACCCAGATCGTGACGATCGCCAAAACTGCACCCAGCACGATTGCTTCAATTGAGGCGAAATACGATTCCCGCGTATAGTCGGCGCGAGCACTGTTAATCAGTTCGACCTTGATATCTGAAGGTAGTGTCTTCTGAAAGTCTGCGATCGCGGCTTCAACGCCGTCTACCACAGTGACAAGAACGGTTCCAGTACTGCGTAAAACATTAAATGCCACCGTTGGCTTATTGTCCAACCGTGCCATTTTGCGGACATCGCCTGCGCCATCGGTTACAGTTCCCAAACTCGACAAGGGCGTAAAGCCGCCTTTGGGCAAGGCAATCTGATACTGTCGCAAACTTTCCACGTCAGGTGCACTACCCAACGTCCGAATCGATTGTTCGCTGCCACCGACTTGTCCTCGTCCGCCGGGTAAGTTGGCGTTAAAGGCACGCATCTGGTCATTGACTTGAGTCGCCGTGATGCCCAGTGCTTGCAGCCGATCTGGATTAAGGTTGACGCGAATTTCTCGATCAATACCACCAATTCGATTCACTTGAGAAACACCAGGAACCGCTAGAATGGCTCGACTGAGCGTTTGATCGACGAGGTTACTTAGTTCTGCAACCGACCGCGTTTCAGAAAAGACGCTATAGGTTGCGATCGGCCCGCCCGAAAAATCGACGCGCTGAACGATCGGATCGTTGATGTCTTGCGGCAAGTTTTGTCGCACCTGAGCCACGGCATTGCGGACATCATTGGTGGCGCGATCGCTGTTTGTGCCTAGAACAAACGCAACGGCAGTCCGGGAAATGCCATCATTGACGGTTGAAGTAACCTGGTCAATATTGCCCAGTCCCGCCACAGCATCTTCAACCTTTTTGGTCACTTGAGATTCCAATTCAGTTGGGTCGGCTCCGGGTTGAGTCACGGTGACCGTTACGGTGGGAATGTCAACGTTGGGGTTCTCATCAATCCCCAACATGGGATAGCAGACGATTCCTCCCAACGTCAAGACAATGAACAGCACTAGGGTCGGAATCGGTTTCCGAATAGACCAAGCAGAAATATTAAATGACATAAGCTCCTAAAGCAGGAAGCAGAATTGAAGATTGAACAACAAGTCGGCGCGAGTGCGCCATTTCTATCGCCACTTATTTCACAACCGTGACGCGATCGCCATCTTTTAAGAACCCTGCCCCCGCCGTAATCACCTGTTCGCCAGGTTTTAGTCCTTCTTTCACAACCAAGCGTCCTTCAGATGGCTCGCCCACCTGCACGGGACGGGCGCGGGCAACCTCTCCGTCTAACACGTAGACAGTCTTTTGACCGTCGGACTGCGACAGCACCGCTTCTGTCGGAACGGTTAGAACTTCCGCCGTGTCATACGCGATCGCTGCTTTGAGAAAGATGCCGGGTCTAATGGATGCATTTGGAGGCAAGTTAATCTTCACCGTCGCTTGACGAGTTTTTTCATCTACGGTCGGATCAATTTCCCGCACCTGACCCTGCACTTTGAGTTGCGGATCGGCATCCGACGTGACTTGAGCGATCTCGCCCTCCCGGACTTTCGACAACAGATTTTCGGGAACCTTGGCTTGTAGCTCTGTTGCTCCGTCTTGAATGATCGCAAACAGGGGATCTTTTCCCGTCTGATCGCCCACGCTTACCGTCTTCTTCGCGATGATGCCGCTGGCTGGGGCTTGAACGACCGAGGCTTGATTCAGTTGGGTCTGCTGCTCTTGAAGTTGTGCGATCGCATTTTTCACGCCTGCTTGAGCTTGACTCACGCCTGCTTGAGCTTGACTCACGCCTGCTTGAGCTTTGCTTACCTCTGCTTGTGCCCGTCCCACATCGGCTTGAGCGCTATTAATGCTGCTTTGCGCTACATTGACGTTCTCGCGAGCTGTCACCGCACTCGTGCTGCGAGACTCTGCTTCTTGACGAGACACAACGCCTTGATTAGCCAGACTCTGATAGCGACGGAGATTGCTTTCTGCTTCCGCCACCGCCGCTTGCTGCTGCCGGAGTTGCGCCCGCTTTTGCTCAACGCCAACCTTAGCAGAGGTCAGTTGCGCCTGTGCAGTTTGCAACTGCGCCCGTGCCCCTTCCAGCTGAGTTTCAGCGGATTGATATTGCGCTTGCGCCGACGACACTTGAGCATTTGCCTGATTCAGGCGCTCTTGCTGCACCGAATTGTCTAAAACGGCGATCACTTGTCCCGCTTCCACTCGCTGTCCTTCCTGGACGCGAATTTCCTGAATCTGCACCCCTGCCGCTTTTGGAATCACAGACACCCAATCTCGTGCTTGGACTGTTCCCTGAGTGGGGAAGGTCTGAGAAACAGAGGTCAATTGAGCGGGTTCAATGCTCACCGTTTGCCCTGCCACAGTGGCCTGCATAGGTGCAGGAGCTGCAGGTTGTTTATTTGAGCGCGATGCGACTGCCATGCTGCCTGCTGCGATCGCCATACCCAATCCCAGCCCTAGTAGCACTCCCCGTCCACCCGAAAGCCACCCCCGCGCAGGAGCGTCAGATCGCTCAGGTAGAGCGATGCCTGAATCTGAATCTGAATGTTCAATTTCTGGAGGAGACGGTTGCGATTCAGGGGGATCAGTCGGTGAGAAGGTGTTGAATGCCACGTTTTTCTTTCCTCATCGGAATTAGATGACGATTCTAAGTACAAATCTGGAACCACAATCGTGAACTTAGTCTTCACGAGTTCTTGATATTTCTTTAACTAATTATGACGTATGCGAAGTATTGTTGTGCAACATTCTTGTCAAACACAGTGAGGGAAACAAAAGAGGAATCTATTGTCTCTCACACAAGCACTACAGATGGCTCGGCAACGAATACGGACGCTTCACTGTATCTTTCCCCTATTTTGAGCAAGGATCTGTGTGAGCAAGAATTTTTGAAAATTTGGGGAAAAATAAGTCAAATTGCCTGCATTGCAACTCTTAAGCGCCCCCATGTTTAACGCAACCGAGCTCCTAATCGACGATTTTGTCTGCAAACTCAAAGAAGGCTATCACCGTACATATGGTGGCTGGAAGTCTGATTATGAAGACATTATTGGCTGGGTTGGATCGATGGCAATGGAAAATATTGCCAACAGCGATGCCCTCTATCACAACGTAGAACATTCCATCCTAGTAACGCTGGTCGGGCAAGAAATCCTTCGAGGACGACATATTCGGGAAGGAGGAGTGTCATGTGAAGATTGGCTGCACTTTGTGATTGCGCTGGTTTGTCATGACATTGGCTATGTCAAAGGAGTATGTCGGCACGATCAAAAGGGAATGTATGCCACCGGACGCGATCGCAAAATGGTGTCGCTGCCTCCCGGATCTTCGGACGCTGCTCTGACGCCCTACCATGTCGATCGCGCCAAGCTGTTTGTCGATGAGCGCTTTGGCGGGCATAAGCTGATCGATGCTGAAGTGGTGAAATATAACATTGAACTGACTCGGTTTCCGGTTCCGGCCGCTGAAGATCATCAGAACACCACCCACTATCCGGGTCTGATTCGAGCATCTGATTTGATTGGTCAACTCAGCGATCCACGCTACTTAAAAAAGATTAGTGCGCTCTACTATGAATTTGAAGAGACAGGCGTAAATAAGGCGTTAGGCTATCGTCATCCGGGAGATTTACGTAAAAACTATCCAAAGTTCTACTGGCATGGCGTTTATCCCTACATTAAAGACGCGCTGTACTACTTATCGTTGACCCAGCAGGGTAAACAAATTGTTGCGAATTTGTACTCGAATGTGTTTGTGGTTGAACACGAACGATTGGACGACTAGCGAGCAGCACTGGGTTCGAGAACGGTGTCACCATTCCATTGAACGCAAAAGCGATAGGATGTAAAGACAAATTTGGCTCTCGATCCTCGTTCAGTCTTTAATTATGGATCGTTTTTTCTCTCCAATTCAACAGTTTCTCATTACCTGGCTGTTGATTCTCGTCACAGGTTGGTTGACGTTGAACGCGCTTACCTATTTTGGTGAATTACTCAGCGTTCTGGTAACGGCGGGGCTAGTCGCGTTTGTGTTGAACTATCCTGTAGTGCGGTTGCAGCAGGTTCTTCCAAGACCGCTTGCCGCCGCGATCGTCTATCTTCTCGCTGGGGTTGCGTTGGTTGTTGCGGGTCTGACGATCGCACCGCCCATTCTTCACCAAGCTCAACAGCTAATTACAAATCTACCTAATCTGATTGGCTCGGGTCAGCAGCAGTTAACCGACCTCCAAGATTGGAGTGATTCGTGGCGATTGGGGATTGATCTATCGTTTCTAGAACAGCAGCTTTCAGCTCAGGTGCAAGGGCAGGTACAGGCGATCGCATCAACCGGAATCGGATTAGTCGTTGGTACGTTCAACTGGGTGCTGGACTTAATTTTGATTCTGGTGATTTCGTTCTACTTTGTGCTGGATGGCGAAAAACTTTGGAATGGGTTAACCAGCATTTTCTCTGACCCAATTCGAGACAGTCTTACAGCCTCGCTGCGGGATAGCTTACAGCGATTTGCCTCAGGGCAACTGCTATTAGGGCTATTCATGGCAACGACGCTATCAGTTGCGTTCTGGTGGCTTAGAGTGCCGTTCTTCCTCGTATTCGCCGTGTTCATAGGTGTTCTAGAAGTCATTCCCTTTGTGGGAGCAACGCTGGGCATTGCGACGGTGTGTGTTGTAGTCGCGTTTATTGACTGGTGGTTGGCACTTCAAGTGTTGGGGACAGCGATCGCGCTGCAACAAATCAAAGACAACTTCATCGCGCCTCGAATTTTGGGTAATCTTACGGGCTTAAGCCCCGTGGTTATTCTGGCGTCGCTGCTGTTTGGAGCTAGGGTCGCCGGACTGCTTGGCGTGATTTTGGCGATTCCTTTAACCAGTGTTATAAGAACCATACTAGACATCATTCTTAATCCTAGTTTGCCGCCTCAATCTGGTTCGATCTTCTCGGAAATCGTAGAAAATAGTATCCTTGAACCCATCTTATCGATCGAGTCAGACGACGAAGACCAAAAAATTTCGGTTGTCGGTCAAGAACGCTAATCGCTCTCTACCCCACATCGCGTACGCCTTATGAACTGGTGGCAAAAGCTCAAGAGAAATCCATTAGCCCGCTTTGGTGCGCTACTTCTGCTGGTGTTCTATCTTGCGGTGATTGGGGCTGAATTTGTCGCGCCCTACGATCCCTACGAATCTCAAATTGATGGAGCGCTCTTGCCGCCCACGGAGATTTACTGGACAAATCAGAATGGCGAGTTTGTTGGCCCCCATGTATATCCCACAATTCAAGGCCCGATTAACGTTGAGACAGGGGAACGAAATCTGATTGTTGATCGCTCAAAACCATCGCCGATCCGACTGTTTGTGCAAGGCGATCCGTACCGTATTCTTGAGCTTCGCCTGCCGCTGCCAACGCAGCCTTCCCTCACTGATCCAAAATTTGAGGAGATAGAGATTTTCCCCGGTATTCCTGGCAATCTTCACCTGTTTGGCACAGCAACCGGAGCTGCTAGATGGAACCTTCTTGGAACCGATGAGCAAGCGCGGGATCAGTTCAGCCGATTACTTTTTGGTGGCAGAATTAGTCTCAGTATTGGTTTAGTTGGGATTGCGCTCTCGTTCCCTCTAGGAATGCTAGTGGGCGGAATTTCTGGCTATTTTGGTGGCTGGCTAGATGCCGGACTCATGCGCTTTGTCGAAGTGCTAATGACGATTCCTGACATTTATCTGCTCGTTGCTTTAGCCGCCGTACTGCCACCCGGTTTGTCTAGCGCTCAGCGATTTCTGCTGATTATCTTGATTACCTCCTTTATTAGTTGGGCTAGCTTGGCACGCGTGATCCGTGGTCAGGTGCTGTCCATTAAAGAGCAAGAATTTGTGCAAGCGTCGCGGGCAATGGGCGGCAAGCCGTTGTACATTATTCTGCGCCATGTGCTGCCTCAGACGGCAACGTATGTCATTATTTCCGCCACGCTAAGAATACCGAGCTTTATCGTCGCGGAGTCCGTTCTGAGCTTGATTGGATTGGGCATTCAGCAGCCTGATCCATCGTGGGGCAATATGCTGTCTCTTGCCACAAATGCGTCAATTTTAGTTCTACAACCGTGGTTGATTTGGCCCCCCGCTTTGCTGATTATCCTGACTGTATTAGCATTTAATCTTCTAGGCGATGGCTTGCGCGATGCGCTCGATCCTCGCAGTTTACAACAACGCTAATACTATGCGTAACCTTTATCCCGTGATCGCGCCCTATCAAACTGGGATGCTTCCCGTCTCGGAGCTTCACACCCTCTACTACGAACAGTCAGGCAATCCGAACGGAAAACCTGTTGTCTTTCTGCATGGTGGTCCGGGTGGTGGAACGATTCCTGAACACCGACAGTATTTTGACCCAAGCCAATGGCGAATTATCTTGTTTGATCAGCGTGGTGCTGGCAACAGTACGCCCCATGCCGAACTGCGGGAGAATACGACATGGGATTTGGTAAGCGATATTGAGAAACTGCGATCGCATCTCGGCGTTGATCAGTGGGTCGTATTTGGCGGCAGTTGGGGCAGTACTCTGGCCTTGGCCTATGCTCAAACGCACAGCGATCGCTGCTTAGGCTTAATCTTGCGCGGCATCTTTTTACTTCGCCGTAAAGAGATTCTCTGGTTCTACCAAGAAGGCGCAAGCTGGATTTTTCCTGATGCGTGGGAATCATATCTTGCGCCGATTCCTGAAGCAGAACGACAAGATTTAGTCTCGGCTTACTACCAACGACTTACGAGCGATGATGCCGGAATCCGTCAACATGCCGCGAAAGCTTGGTCAGTCTGGGAGGGAAGTACAAGCCGATTGTTGATCGATCCTGATTTGCAAGATCATTTTGAGGAAGATGCTTTTGCTGAAGCGTTTGCGCGAATTGAGTGTCACTACTTCACCAATCGAGGCTTCTTCGGGGTGGATGACCAGTTGTTAAAAGGGTGCGATCGTATCCGTCATCTTCCCATCGTCATTATCCAAGGTCGCTACGATGTAGTTTGCCCGATGGCGTCTGCCTGGGATTTACATAAAGCTTTACCTGACGCTGAATTTATCGTGGTTCCTGATGCCGGACATTCCATGATGGAAGCAGGAATCCTAAGTGCTTTGATTGAGGCAACAGATAAATTCGCAGCTTACTAAGAGACAATCTGCATCCTGCAAAACGTTAGCCATCTTGCATCTTCAACAAGTCGGATCTTTCCTAATCGACCCGTTACTACCCTAATTTCCCAACTTGTGCAACAAGCCCTGCAAGAGCGCGGCAGCCTGATGTTGAGAAATTTTCGACAACGATTAATTCAATGATTTTTGTGCAATTTTTACCTTCTTAGCTCTCTTTTCGGACCCGTCCTATAAGTATAAGTAGATTAAATGGGCAGTTTTTATTACGAATCCCATTCACAAAAGCGCGAATTGACCGTCTTAACTCTTAAATTTTCCCGTAGTATCAGAATTGAAGTTGGCAAACGGTATAAACCAAGTATTGGTAAAACTTAAGTCAACGATTTCAGAAGGCAATCAATGCCGTTTCTACAAATAGAGAGGATCACACCGCATGGCTAGTTTCAAAGTCACGCTAGTTAACGAAGCTGAAGGGCTAAATACCACGATCGACGTGCCCGAAGATGAGTACATTCTTGATGCGGCTGAAGAGCAAGGTATTGACCTGCCCTACTCCTGCCGCGCGGGTGCTTGCTCGACTTGTGCTGGTAAGATCACGGCCGGCACAGTTGACCAGTCTGACCAGTCCTTCTTAGATGATGACCAGATCGAAGCAGGCTATGTGCTCACCTGTGTTGCATACCCGACTTCCGACTGCACTATCATGACTCATCAGGAAGAAGAACTGTACTAGATTCTTCTAACCAAACAGAGAGGATTCTCGCTTCTCATCTCTCTGTTTGGTAATGATGGAAGTAGCCCCTTGCTACTGCCGCCGCTCTAATTTTAAGGAGCGGCAATTCTCAAAACCCCTATGTTTTTTGCAGGTTGCAGAAGCGCCGCTCTGGTGCTTCTGTTTTGTTGCATTTAGGGTAGGGAAACTGAAATCGAATCACTAAAATCCCGCCTAGTAGGCATTCATCCGTAGTGTTTTGCAGTTCCGCCTTCCTCAGCTATTGACCCGTTATTGATCTTGTGAAGATTGGTGTTGTGAAGCTTGTCTCTCTTCAAGAACGATCCTTCCACAACGCGATCGATTGGTTAATCGGCTGCAACTGAGTGCTAGGAAAATAGAAGTTAAGAATTTTTGCACTCGACCAGCCTGCTGCCCCTAGACGGTAAGTTCCCATCTGGCTCAAACCGACTCCATGCCCAAAGCCGCCGCCCACAAAGGTGAAGCCCTTCAGCACGCGGTTTTTGTCAACCATCGGTTCGACGTAAAACAGAGTGCTTGCAGGTTTGGAGAACACATTTAGAACATCGTCTTTTGCAAGTTCGACGACGCCTGCATCAGTTGTGACAGATGCTTTGAGAATTCGTCCCCCGTGCGATCGCTCAGTGACCTGAATATTCCGAATCGTCTTAAAATTTGCCAGCGGATGCTGAACACTCTTGAGGTACTCGCGTAGCTCCAGATTCAATTGCTCAAGGCTGCTGGGATATTTCCACCGAAACAACTCCGCTTTATCTTCGTTAAAGCCTGTTTTTTGGGCAATGAAGGCTCGGAAATTGGTTTCGTTCGCCAAGCTGCGAGTCTTTAGATCCCACACCGGATTAGCTGAATCGATAACGGTCGTCAAGTAAGGTCGCTCCCAGCCGCGCCAAACGTCGTTAAACGAGGCTGTGACCCCCCCACTAGTTGAGGAATAGAGCGCATCGACTAACTCATTCTGATAGGTGAGGACTAAGCCGCGAGTTGCCGCGATCGCACGATCTGTCGTATCTGCCGCTGTTCCCAAGCCAAAATAAACTTGGCATTGTGTGGTGGCACAAAGCTGATAGTCATCTGCCACGAAGCGCCGTAAGTTTCTCAATACATAAGTTCGGGCAAGTATTGCTTGCGCTTCGAGAACGGGTTGAGTGGCCCATCCTCCAATCTCATTGGGCACGACGCCGCGCAAATACGTTTCTAATCCAACAAAGTTTACTAGCGAATAATTTCCGTAGGCGTTCGGTTGAATGCGGAATGCTCCTCCATACAGTCGATTGGGAACATCATCGCGATCGCGATCAACAAACACCTTGCCGTAACCAGATGAGATATCCAGCCGATCTGCGCTGTAGCGGCGACCGTTGAGCGTCCAGCTAACGCGAGGCACGGAGGTCAGTACCCGACTGTCAAGCCGCACCTGTTTAACGCCCTTCGCTTCTAGACTTTGCACCAACAGCCGCCGAAGTAGCGGCGTATTGTAAGTACTGCGCTTTGCCCACACCTCCCATCGATTCGGCTGCGCCATTTCGACTTCGATACCCTGCGCTTTCCACTGCTGCGCCTGGTCTTCTGCCGTCTCGAAGCTGCGATGAGTGCTAAACACAACTCGCTCGTAAAGTTCCGGGTGGGGAATCGGCTGCTTGGCAATTTCTAACTTTAAATTAGAGGCGGTCAGTATTTCGGGCTTGCCGTTGACCTCAAACCGTAAAGTTAAGCGATCGCCAGAAGCCGCTTGAAGCTGCATTGTATCTTTCTGCTTTTCGCCAAACCGTTGCACAATGCCAATTTGTAGCTGTACGTCTTGTTGAGCGGTTGCTGTTTTGGGGTGAATGATGTCCCCCATGAGAGAGGTGATTGCAAGGGCAATGCTAGAGAAAACATGAAAGCGGGTAGATATCCAAAACAAGGGAGTCAAGCCTCGCTATTTTTGAAAAGGGCAAATAAAGAAAATGAGAAGTAGTACAGCAATAGCGTGCGCCTGATGGTTAGAGACCACTCGGCACTCCTGACGCAAGAGCCTGGTAGATCTTTCCTGTGCCCTGAGTGTTTTCCGGGCGGTTAGGCATGAATGCAACAATGGCATTGGCAGTAATTGCAACCCGCGTGAAGGTGATCTTACTCCAGAAATACCAACGCGACGCATCTAGAATCCATGACAATAACTTGCAACTCGTACTCATAATGAGTATGATTTAGAGGTGAGACAAAACTGAATTCGAACCTAACTTAGACTTGAACCATGGTGAGAGTACAAGAGATTCCAATCAAGCAAATCCGCCGCCCTCTATTTAGACTTAGACAAAATGATCAGGCAAAAGTTGCAGCCTTGATGGACTCGATCGCAGAAGTTGGACTGCAAGAACCGATTGACGTGCTAGAAGTAGACGGTGAGTACTACGGCTTCTCTGGATGTCACCGCTATGAAGCCTGTAGCCGATTGGGACAGGAGACGATTTTGTGTCGTGTGCGTCGTGCCCCTAAATCTGTTCTTCAACGGCACTTAGCCTAAAAAAACGGCTCTTCTTGCCCATTCCCGGTTCAAGAATTTTCTACTTTGAGATATTTTGTCTAAGGGGACGACAGTTCTCTAAGACTGGTTGATACATACTATAAGGAGAAAGCAATGGTTGCTCAAGTGAATACAATCGATATTGGGATCGAAGAATCGAAGCGCAAGGAAATCGCTGAAGGGCTGTCTCGCCTGTTGGCAGATACTTACACGCTATATCTGAAAACCCATAACTTTCACTGGAACGTCACAGGCCCGATGTTCCAAACTCTTCACCTCATGTTTGAGACGCAATACACCGAGTTAGCGTTAGCGGTCGACTTGATTGCAGAGCGCATCCGTTCCCTCGGCTTTCCTGCTCCCGGAACCTACAGCGAGTATGTAAAACTAAGTTCCATCGAAGAAACTCCGGGTGTTCCCAAAGCAGAAGATATGATTCGCCTACTGGTGGCTGGACAAGAAGCCGTCGCTCGCACTGCAAGATCTGTATTTCCGATCGCAGACTCTGCCAGTGATGAACCAACCGCAGATTTGCTGACCCAACGGCTACAAATTCACGAAAAGACAGCGTGGATGTTGAGAAGTTTGTTGGAACAGTAAAAAGGGTGAGCGGAACAGGGTAAAAGAAAACAGTACTCTTTTCCGTCAGCTTCAATGAATCAATCGAAGACTTATGACTATACCCCTCAACTCCGGCAATTGATGCAAGTGAGGGGTATTTCTTCGTTTAGGCAATTGAGCCAGCAAGCGGGTGTCTCCCAAAAGCAGGTGAAACATTTAAGAGGGGGACAGATTGGGCAAATGCGCCTAGAAACTCTGATGAAACTGGGAGAAACATTGGACGTTGCGATCGCAGATCTACTATCTACCTTTAGTCCAAGCGTGGATGTTGCTCATCCATCGTCCGCTACTTCATCTGAGATACTCAATCTTCAACAGGAGTATCAACGCTTGCAAACTCAGCTTCAGAATCAGAAACAAGAACTCTGGAATGAGTTTCAAGCATCATGCATCCAAACGCTAGAACCTTGGCTTCTGCAATGGTCAGCAGCAGCCTACGCGGCTCAACAAAACCCTCAAGCTCCAGCGGTCAAACTATTGCCCTTAGTTCGCCCAATTGAACAATTGCTGCAACAGTGGGAGATCGAAGCCACTGCGATCGTAGGAACTGAACTTCCTTATGATTCCCGTCAGCATCAGTTGATGGGAAGCACAGCCAATCCTGGAGACTTAGTGCGCGTTAGATACGCGGGCTACAAGCAAGGCGAGCGACTTTTGTATCGCGCTAAAGTGAGTCCTGTCAACTAAGATCTTTAACACTCCACTTTCTAAATTCCAAGCTTTTCAGGTTAGATCTACCCAAGAGTCAGGAGATGATGTCTTATCCTTCTCCCCTTTGATTGATGCTGCTTAACTCTAAATTTGGTGAAGTAGGTAGAGAAACCCGCGCTGGAGAATGTGATTGTAATGCGTAAGCTAAATATTGGTCTATCTGATGAGCAACGCCAAGGCGTATGCGATTTGCTTAACCGCGACTTAGCAGATGCAAATCTTCTGCTGATTAAGACGAAAAAGTACCACTGGGATGTTACTGGACCTGAATTTCGTTCTTTGCATCAAATTTGGGAAGAGCAGTACACAATCTTGAACGAAACGATCGACGTTGTTGCTGAGCGTATCCGGGCATTGGGTAACTTCCCTATAGGAACTGCAGAAGACTTTCTAAAGTACACCTCCATTAAAGAGCACAGCGGAGATGTCCCTATCGCTCAGAAAATGGTGTCGAACCTAGTTGAAGACCACGAGCAAGTTATCCGCAACTTGCGGCAACATATTGATCAGTGCTCTGACGATTTCCACGATGAGGGAACCGCAGATTTCCTCACTGGCATCATGGAGCAACACGAAGAAATGGCGTGGATGCTGCGCTCCTTTATTGAAGGGCAAGCCGTTCAGCCAGATGGTCAACAGCCTCCAACTGATGTCCGCTTCCCTGCTGGTGTAGCTGGCTAAGCTGAGTACGATCGCACTTTAGAAATTACAAAAAAGGGCGAGGAGAGCTTATCTTCCTCACCCTTTTTATTTGTATGCCGTTTACTAAAATAGGGTCGCCAAACTGAGCCAACGAGTTAAATTAGCTGGCAACTCGTTGTTTAGCCGCAATGGTAGAGTTGAGGTTGAAAGGGATTGAGCGTAAGCAGATGACAGGAAGGGTTTGTAAGTTTTAGCATCAGGCGTTAGTTGTTTGGCAAATGCTAGGCTAGTTCCTTGTAATAGTCGGCGCAAGGGTTCAACATCTTGACCTTGACGCTCTTTTACGATCGTTCCTTGAGTCTTCACTTTTCCAAAATAAATTGGATCGCTCACGCTAAGATGAGTTGCTCCAATCGATGTGATGAGATATTTAGGCGTTGGAAGCTGCAAGAAGGGTTGAAGCTGTTGACTGAAGGCAGGAGCGAGGGCATCGTCGGTACTGGTAAGGATCATGGTTGGCGTTGCCACTTGCTGGAGTCCTGACTTGCCAAAAATTTGTCCAATTGCAGGATTGAGCGCGATCGCTTGCTTGATCCGCTGATCCCTCAAACTAAGCTGTCGCTCAGAAAGTTGACTCGCTGCACATTGCAACCAGTCAGCCGGAACCCGTTGCAGCACGCCACTCGTGCGACAAAATTCGCGCAACTCATCTAACCGCAGTTCTGCTCCTGCTAGCGCAAGCGCATCATAGCCTCCAAGCGAATGACCGATGATGCTAACTTGCTGGGTGTTGAGCTTGCCTTGAAGAACCCCAGACTGATTGAGGTTGACAAATTCATCTAGTAAAAAGCTGATATCTTTTGGACGCTCCACAAATTCCTTCGCTGATATCAATCGCTCTGGATCAAAGGATGCAGACGGCCCGTTCTGAACATTAGAGGGATGCTCGATTGCAGCAACCGTAAACCCGTGAGATGCCAAATGACGCGCTAAATAAGCTAGAAACTTTCGATTCGCTTCAAATCCGGGTGAGATGACCACTAGTGGAGCTTGGGTGTTGGCGCTCCAATACAAATCAACAGGTAGGCGACGGTTTCGCGCTCTATCTTCAAACGTGAAGTCTTGCTGCTGAACCGATTCTGAACCGGAAGCCGCCGGATCAAACGATGATTGAAACGCCGAATTACTAGCGGTCAGGTTCTTCTCCAGCAGCGAACTCACCGCTTGGCTTTTCCAGTACGAAAAATTTAGCTTGGAGGCAATCCCTAAAGCTTGAGTGACATCAACTGTAATTGTCTCCTGAGGAATCGCTTTAATGACTCCAATTGCATCAAGCCCATTTAACTGCCGAGCCGCCAGCCAGAATCCAGCTTGCAGGTCTTCTAGACTCAATCCCGGCGACGCTTCGCGAATCGAATCCAATATCCGTTTGCCAGAAGCCGATTTTAGTAGCTCCTCAACAACTTGACTGCCTGACTTTGGATCAAGTTCTAGGCGATTAGTCAGTGCTTTGCGGAAATCTGAAGTTAAAAATGGAGAATAAAGCTGTAGTGCAGAAGGAACTTCTCCTGTCTTAGCGTAGGTTTCTAAATCAGTAACCTGAATCGATTGCTGAAAGGGACCCAGCTTCAGGTTCAGTCGTTCTGCGGCGTACCCCGGCGCGCTCAGTCCAAGCGCGATCGCACTGCATGTTCCTAGCGGAACGGCAACTCCAGCTAATTTCCGAAGAGATGCCACAAAAGGGAGCTTACTTATCTTTGACGTTAATTCTTGCCGCTTCACAATAACCGTCCTATCACAACAGCTTTGGTTTTTGAAGACATCCAGCCCTGAGAGTTGATTTCCCAACTGAGGTCATTAGCTCAGTATAGAATCTCCGCTCTTGTTCTCGATGGGTTGCTCCAAAGGTTGCGACTCGCCTCAAAACAATTTAGTTCCTATTTCAAAATGCCTTACTCGTCTACAAGTTCTACAATTCCCTGCTTTGAAGCTCCCTCTGAATCTCGTTCTGTACGAACCCAGTCTCGTTGTGGTTTTACTAGGAATCTAAAATATAGAGGAATTTTCCAAAGAATATAAAATGGAACCGAGAGTAGCTGCCTTAACGGTAAATCTGCGCGTCCAAATTTTGCCCAAGCTAGCAGAATGGCTAGAAATAGACAGCTGCCTGCGATCGCCATTAGTTCTGCTGCCGTCCACAGATCAGAAGTAGTTCCCCATACCAAAGCTGCAATTGTAAGTCCAAGCCAGCCCATCACAAACAGTGATAGAGGAGGAATAGACAACTCTAAGGCAAGGGCAAACGCTTCTGGTCGCTGTTTTTCAATACCTGCTTTCAGAAGCAATGGTACGTACATTTTAATCGCTTGAAGATGCCCATGCTCCCACCGAGTACGCTGACTACGAGCGGCGCGTTCCTGCTGAGGAAGATTGCCGATTACCAGAGCTTCAGGACAATAGATGGGGGCATAGCCTGCGATCGTCAGATCCAAACTTAACTTCATGTCCTCTACCAGATGCCCATTTGCTAAATCCACGGAGCGAATTACTGCCCAAGGAAATGCCATCCCGGTTCCAGTTAGCAAACACGGCAATTTGAGCCGAGACAGCCCTAATGGACGAACTAAATTCTTTACAGTAAAGGCGAAAGCTGATACGGCATCTTTAGGACTTGGAACAGCAGGTTTCTCCATTAGATAGGTCGCCTGTGCAGGGCGACCTGTTGTGATTGCGGCCTGCGTTAATTGAGCGATTGTACCGGGTTGCACCCGACAATCTGCATCTATCAGTACTACTACATCCGGTGGATCAGCAGCTAGATGTCTCAAGCCATAATCTAAAGCATACCCTTTTCCTACCTGAGCTAAATTGTGACGCTCAATCACGGTTGCTCCCGCTTTGCAAGCAATTTCTGCGGTCGCATCAGTACAATTGTCTGCAATCACAACCACTCGATCGTGAGGCTTGAGTTGAGGCACTAAATCTGCCAAGGTTAACCCCAAACAAACCTCTTCATTGTGAGCAGGTACTAAAACAGCAATTCGATGCTGCTGGTGAGTTGTAGCAATTTTTCTAGAAATAGGTAGGAAAGCAGCAAAACATTCAATTAGAAGAAAGCTGCTTAAAACTGAAAAACTTAGGGTACTAACTAATGCAATAGAATTAACGAACAAACTTATCAACTGGTTCATCAGCATTGACTGGTACCTAAAGCTCTAAATCCCTATTAGATCTAAATTCATGAAACTTTAGCCTGAGCAAAATTTCAGATTCAAGTCATCTTTTATTTCAAGCTGTGCTGCTTTACCTGCTCTTGCACAACGCTTACACCTAAGCAAATTGAGAGCGCTGACTTGGTGCAGCGCTCAACAACCTGTCCACTCCCGTTAAGCAGTTCGCTTTCTACCGAGGTGCAAGAGACTTTGGCAGTCGAAGAGCCTCTCCCTTCTCCGACATCTGCTCACGAGGACTGCTGTAGTAGAAGTAGCTATCAGGCTCGTGCTTCATATTGACCCCGTTTGCCACCAGCCCAAGAATATTAGGCTCAGACCGTGCCAGAAGAGATTTCGCTGCCGTTGCGCTTGCAGAATCTGCAACGCCCGGACGGACAACGACCAGCACTCCGTCTGACATTTTGCCAAGAACAGCAGCATCAGCTGTTCCTGCCAGAGGCGGGGTGTCAAATAGAACGTAGTCATAATCTTTCGCTACGGTCTCTAACAGTACCGTCATTGCTTCAGAATCAATCAAAGCAAGTGGGTTGGGCGGCATGACTCCCGCTGTCAAAACGGAAAGGTTGCTGGTAATAGGCTTCACCGCGTGTCTTAACTCACTTTGATCAACAACCACATTGCTCAATCCGATCGTATTGACCAATCCCCACAAATGGTGCTGAGTTGGATTACGCATGTCAGCATCAACAAGGAGCACTCGCCGCCCAGACTGCGCCATGATTGCTGCAAGATTTGCTGCCACTTCTGACTTTCCTTCACGGGGAACAGCGCTACTGACAACAATCGTTCTAACTTTCTTGTCCAAGCTAATGAACTTCAAGTTCGCTTGAAGCATTTGATAAGCTTCATGAATCATTGAACGCGGCGAGGTCATCGCGATGACTCTAGGCGAGACGCCATCAATGCTGGCAGAAACTGCTGTAGGAGTATCGCTCGTCTCAAACTTGGGAATTAAGCCCAACATGGTGTATCCGTAGAGCTCTTCGGCTTCTTTGACCGTTTTAAGTGAGCGATCGATCGCATCAACTAAGAATGCCGCCGCTATGCCTAGCAATAGTCCGACTAGTCCACCACCTGCCAAGAATAGAAGGCGTAAAGAACTAGCTGGTTTGGTTGGAGCAGTTGCAGGTTGAATAATCCGAGCGTTGCCAACCTCCTGGGTCTTAGCCACTTGAATTTCTTGCAGACGATTAGAAAGATTTTCATACGCTTTCTGAGCAAGAATTAAGCGACGCTCCAGATCTCCCTCGCCCTTATCAAGGGTTGGTAGAGCGACGGCTCTCTGGCGATAGCCAGATTCCAGGGCCGCAAGTGTCGCAATTTTGCGCTCTAGCCCTAACCGCTGCACTTGAAGTTGTACAAAGTCACCCGCTAACTTACGCTTGACGTCACCCATCTGCAAAGTGCCTACATTCACGGGAGCATCTGTTCCCATAGCTTGTGCAACTCGCTCTTGCAGCAACCCTGTCAGTTTTCCTTCCTGATCTTCTAAAGCCGCGATCGCAGGATGCTTTCCTTGGAAACGGGTTTTTTCCACGGCCAACTTAGTCTGAACGCGTTGATATTCTGCCAGAACTTCTTGGACTCCTGCGTTTTGGCTAAGAGAGGCAATGTCTACCGCTTGTGCTGCGTTGACTCCGAACTGGCGCTGTACAGCCGCTTCTTGTGTCCCAACATCCGCCAATTGAGTCCGAGCCTGATTTAATTCATCCTGCAAAGTACTAATTGTCGCTACTGCGGCTGATGACTCTTTATCAAGATCAACAATCTGATTTCGGGTTCTAAACTGGCGTAAAGCCTCTGAAGCTTGCTCTAGCTCTGCCTCAGCCCTTGGCAGCTGTTTGTCAATGTACTGCCCTGCGGCCACTGCCTCCTGCTGGTTCTCCTCAATGTTGTTGTTAAGGTAAGCTTTCATGACCTGGTTAACAACGGCAGACGCCCTCTCTGGATCTTTGTCAGTGTAGGCAATTTTGAGAACATCTGTACCGACAACTGGCTCGACCTTAAGCTTGAGATCCTCTGGATTAAGAGGACGCCCTTTGTTGTCCTTCAGCTGCAACGAATCAATCACCTGCTGCAAAATTGGGTATGACTGAACCACAACAGCCTGAGTGTCCAAAGGGTTACCCTCACGTTTGAGGGATTCTAGAGCACCAATCTTCTCACCCACGCCCGTTAGGGAGGTTGTTCGGTTGGATTGAACGAGGACTCGTCCACTCGCTTGATAGCTGGGTCTCTGCATTGAGGTTGCCAACGCCACTAGCCCAATGGTTGCTGCAAGAACGCTAGAAGTAACTAACCAACGGCGTTTTAAAACCAGCCAGTAGTTTTGAATATCTAGCTCTTCGGAATAGCGCTTAGTCTCCATAATGTATCGCTCACCTATAAGTTAGGGATCTCAGGAACGGGGGGTGCATTAGAACGGGTTACACGAGATTGAGAAGTGGAAATCTGAAGGTTGTTAGAAGGTCATCGTCCAAGTGAGTAGGAAGATAGATACTGCTTAACATGGAGACGTTCCAGTAGTGTCTCTAAACAGGCAATGTTATGACTCCAACTATGCCACTATCTTGAAGGATCTACATAGAGCATCATAGGGACGTTTAAGGAATCTTTTTGTTTGATGCCCTAATCGCTTTGCCAGAGATCGCGGTTCTTGAGGTCGAGGGGAATGCTCAGAGGCCCAAGGATTGCGATATAGGCTGAGTCGCTGCTGCAAGATTAACCAGAAAAAAGGAAGATCATGAATGAGATAGCGCTTCCACAGTCGGCGCGGCTCACAAATAACTCGATAAAGCCACTCCAAGCCAACTTCGCTCATCCACCTAGGAGAACGCTTGACGTTTCCCGCTTCAAAATCAATCGTTGCTCCAATCGCCAGAAATGTTTTGATATTATGAAGTTGATCTCGATATCGCATAAGCCAAAGTTCCTGTTTTGGTGCACCTACCCCGATCGCCAAAACAGTTGCTCCAGAATTGTTGATTAACCGAACAATCTTTTTGCATTCCTCCTCATTCATCTCAAAACCAAATGACGGCGAATGAGCCGCTACAACAATATCGCGACCTACTTTCGCATTAATTTTTTGCCTTGCTCGCTCTGCAATGCCAGGAGCAGAACCGAGTAAGAAAATCTTTACACTCTGCTCATGCTTGTAGTATGTGTAGAAGGCCGGAAACAGATCTGAACCAGATATTTTTTCCTGAATGGGCGTTTTCAAAAACCTTGCTGCATACATCAGAACTTTACTGTCGCATACCATGTAGTCAGCGCCCTGGTAGGCTTGATAAAACTCTTGATTGTGCTGAAGCTTGACCAGATGATCTACGTTTGGAGTGAAAACTGTCCCACCGAGCCGTAATTTATCTAGCAACTCGATCATCGCGATATTATGAACGTTGATATTCAAGAGATGAACTTGTTGCATTGCCACTACCCAAACTTCTCTACAGCGGCTTACATCAGATACTAGGTCAGAAATACCAAGCACTTTCGGGAGAACGCTTATAGTTCGAAAACTGCTTCAGGTGCTACGCTCCAAAGAATTAGAGGAAACCCCTAGTCTCTTTCTGTATCAGGACCGCTCCGTATGTAATTTAATCTAAGGGGGGCATCAGAGTTAAGTCAACCGAAGCCCCTAGCTACTTCACTGAATCTTTACCTAAGCCATGAGGAATTTACTGAAATTCTATACAGTGCAACTACAGAATACTACAGTTGTAGATGTTGAATTTAGAATTGCATTTCGCTTAGAATCAG
>NZ_JCACKG010000209.1:0-3123 GCF_059505265.1 Myxacorys chilensis
TCATTGCTGCTCCAACAGCTTTGGACGACGCTAGATTTTTGGACAACCGTTGTCTTCGCTTCACAGAAATGGACGAGACAACTTAATTTGTGAGCGTAGAGGATTTACCAAGCTGCCGTCAAGTCAATCGGGGTCAATTTTTGTGAGTAAACATGAAGGTAGGGATGAAGGATGAGGGATGAAACAAAGCAATCCTGTTTTTTCGTCCTTCATCCCTCCTTGCGAAGCGTTGCCGCAAGCGTTCTTATCCCTCATCCTTCATCCCTCATCCCTCATCCCTCTACTTCCACCGTCTTACTCGTCGCCTTGCCATTCGTTTCTGCCTTTGCCAAACTAGGTGCAGTCTCCTCAGGAGTCGTCTTACCTTCCGCCTTACGACGCTGTGGATTATTAGACCCTCCTGCTTCGCCATACTCCCAACTGGTTTTGCCATAGCGAGCCGCCACACACATCAACATCTTGCCAGAGAAGCTCTTTAGCTCCTGCTCTGCCAATGTAATTTCACCCGTTAGCTTATCCAAAGCACCGAGTAGGTTGTTGTAAGTAGACACTTGAGAATCGAGTGAAGCAATCTTGTTATCGTAGGCGTTTAAATTCAGCCCATCTCCAAAATCGAGCGTTTCACTGATGGCGTGC
This sequence comes from Myxacorys chilensis, assembly GCF_059505265.1. Classification (NCBI taxonomy): domain Bacteria; kingdom Bacillati; phylum Cyanobacteriota; class Cyanophyceae; order Leptolyngbyales; family Leptolyngbyaceae; genus Myxacorys; species Myxacorys chilensis. The sequence continues at coordinate 637 of NZ_JCACKG010000209.1, forward strand.
ATTCCAGCCGCCCGTTTTTGCGCTTCAGTCACCACCATAGAGCCACGTTTAGGACGCGTCATTGTTTTATTTCTCCTAAGGTTGTCTGCCAAAATCTAACGAATCCAAACAGAAATTTCCCTGAGAACAAATAAGTAAACTTTGAGCAACCCAGCAAAGCAGCCAAAATTCTCTGGTATTTCTACTCAAGGCATTTGACTGAACTATTTATCTTTCAGGTTGCGATCGCGTTCACTCGTGCAGTTGACGCGATCGATCGTGAAGTTGGAGCGATCGATCGACGAGTTGCCGCGATCAATCGACGAGTTGGCGCGATCGATCGACGAGTTGCCGCGATCGATCGACGAGTTGGAGCGATCAATCGACGAGTTGACGCGTTCACTCATGAAGTTGACGCGATCGATCGTGAAGTTGGCGCGATCAATCGTGAAGTTGGCGCGATCAATCGTGAAGTTGGAGCGATCGCTTTGTTAGGCCACGCCCTATCTGAGTCGCCCATGCGCAGAACGGCGAAACAGCCACGCCGATCCGGCGAACAGCGCAACGAAGAACCCATTTAGAACCGAAAGCTCTAGCGGTCCGCTCCACGGGTCGCCCAACCTGGCAACCAGCGCGATCGCGGCTACCAACGTCTGAGCGATCGCTGTAGCGAACAGCGCGCGGGCCATCCCACGGGGCCGGAAGCGCGCAATGAAGGCACCGATGATTCCGACGGCGAGCACCCCAAGGTACATCAGGTTAGCAGGGTCGCCATCCCTCCCGATGATGCCGACGCCGAGGCTCAGCCAGACGAGGATGAATGCTGCCGCGATCGCGACGCCGACGGCGAATCGGTACGTGGGGTTGTACGTGTTCATCGTTCCTCCTGGGTTGATGGATCCTGGATTGATGGATAGTGTAGTGCTGTGTACTTTATTCAGCAAAGTGATGCAAGATTCCGCAAAGTGATGCAAGCGCAGGAACAGCACACTGAACAGCAGGTGGAGCCGAAGCGGTTGGGTGCGGCTCATGGCGCACGGACTCCATCCCTCTTCCCCTCACCCTAGCCCTCTCCCGCTCCACGCTACCGTGTACACACAAGTCGAGCGATGAGTCATTGCCGAGATCCTTCGCCCCCTAAATCCTCCAAAATTGGGGGACTTTGAACCGTTACCATTCTTCGGACGCTAGAGATCTTTCTTTGTCAAAGTCTCCCAGCATGGGGGATTTAGGGGGCAGAAGGCGACCCAAACGAAGCGACATCGACTTGTGTGTACACGGTAGCCGCTCCACGTGGAGCAGCGCGGCCTAACGCCCCGATTAATCAGGCGCGCGAATGGCACTGCAAAGATGCCTAAGAATCACGCTTTGCGCGCTCCAGTCCAACCGACTATGGGGTGTTCTTAATAAGCGCGACCATCTTTGTACGTTAAAGCCCATTCGCCATTCGGCAATTGTGTTGCTTTAAGATCATCATTCGGGTATTCGACCTCATCTCCTTCTGTGCGTTTAGCGCAAAGCGCAACTGCGAAGCAACCGCCAATCTCCAGGTATGTCACATCCTCTTCAGACCGATTGATAAGTTGATGGGCTATTCCTGTACCTGCTGTAAAGCCATAGCAGTCACCAGGATTCAAAGTGAATTCCTGTTCTCCAAGAACCAGAGTTGGGGTTCCTTCCAGTACAAAGATGAATTCATCCTGCTTCGAGTGACTGTGAGCAAGGGCAGATATTGCGCCTGGTGAAAGATGAGTTAAATTGACCCCAAAGTTAGTCAGCCTGAAGAACTCGCCAAGTTTGCGTTTCAATCGACCTTTGACAAGTGAAGCATACGGCTCTGGATAGATTGTCTTGCCCATTGACGCTGGAATAGATTTTGCCAAAATCGGCGATCGCTTCACGGTATCCTCCTACCCGTCACGTAACGTTGCTGCTCAGCGGTTGCAAGCCAGCTTTATCACCTTACGAGCCAGAACCAACAATCCGTTGCAACAGCATTATTAGCCTGCTGATTTCATAGGTAGAGTACACACTCAATCTGGGCCTATCTCATAACTTAACCATTCAAGTGCTTCTTGTACAGATGTGACATCAGATCGCATACAAACAAATTCGACTTGACCTGTAGCTGAGGAAATTGTTTTTAGCAGAATAATTGGGTCTTCTTTAACCTCACTATTATCAACATTGTTCTCTTCGCCTTGATTCACCTCAATTTTGAACAGTTTAGATTCTTGCAAAGAGTCAAGCTCTTCTACTTCCAATTCTTCGCAAATGCAGTCAAACCCAATACGTTGAATTAACCGTTGCTTATTTCCATCATCGTATTCTCGCAATAACCATTGGGCTTGCAAAACATTTTGAGGAAGTGCTTCTAAAAGGGCACGTCTTAAATCTGAACTAGGCTCTTCTAGATACCATGAGCTTTGCCAATGGCGCGGATGGGTATCTATATAACTTAAGTTGCTAGTTAGAAGCGGCAGGGGAAGCAAAGCAAATAAAATCTCT
>NZ_JCACKG010000210.1:0-3090 GCF_059505265.1 Myxacorys chilensis
GTGGCTTGCGGTTGTTTTCTTCTGTTCTCTCAACTTAACCCGCAACTTGGATTATGTATCTAATCGCTGGTAAATACTTGCTTGAGTGCGTTGCACCGCACCATCAAACCGGAGACGGTCTTTTTCTCGAGCAGATCGTTGGGTGGAAAATGCAGCCAGTCCTGTTAGCAGCACTGTACCGACCAACACAAGATATGGAAGCCAGAAACGGTGAGGGCGAAAAAGTCGAGATGGCAACGTTAACTCCAAAAGGCGACCTGCGCCAAAAGTAAAGAAGGGCTAGGAAGCTCTTAGGCTCGTTCAGAAGAAACACGTATCCATTCTAAACGTGTCTTGTGTATAAAATTCTTGATAACCCTGCTTTATCAAGAATTTTATAGACGGGTCTCCCAATGCGAGAGATAGGCGTCTTGAGACTGGAAAGATTTGGGAACGGGTCTAGAAGTCCTGATCAGTCGGAAGCAACCGGAGCATCGTTGAAACACAGAACATTATTGAGAAGTGTAAAATTAAGAAGTGTAAATTCAATAGTTTTATCAGAGCCGATGACCTGTTTTGGGCTACAAGTTTTACTGATACGATTGCTCTGTAAGTTCCATAGGATAGCCTCGTAATTCCTCTGAGCGCTGACTTACAAACACGCTAATCAGGCTTTTCTTTGGCGACAAGCATATTACTGAGTCTTGTAAAACCGTATTTGCTACAGTGTCTTAACGACTAAATAAGCTAACTTCAACTTGATCGATTTAAATTTCGGATAAAGTGATCAATCTGTCCCGATCAGGGTTCAAATAGAGAGGAATTTATTCTGTGTGGACGATCGCACCGACAAAAATAAGTACATTCGATCTATATCTTTTGATCCTTACAAAGTGTGATCAAAAGAATGTGATTAAACAAAATGTACAGGGGAACTTTAAGCGAAACCGTCCTTCCACCTTTGCCCCCTAAATACAAGGAAACTCACACAATGAACTGGAACAACGCTGTCCAAGCTGTAAGCCGTGGTCTTATGTTCGTAGGAATTGCTTCAGCCGTTGTGTCCGCGTCAGGATTCCGAAGTATTTCGAGTGCGGCCCGCCCCGCAGAACTGATGACGAGCGATCGCAGTAGTGAGATTAATGTCCGATTAAATCCATCGGTGCGATCGCAGCCACTTCACTATGGCTATTCCGGCGATCGCGTCCAGATTCTTCAGCAACAGCAAGGGGATGATGAATGGGTGTGGTACTACGTCAAATTCGATCGCTCTGGTGCGATGGGTTGGGTGCGTAGCGATCTGATTCGTCGGGAAACCCTATCTGGCGCAATGCAACCTTCTAGTCAAGCAACGCGGCCTTCTAGTAAAGTTGCCAGTTCCGCTGTATATCCTCTGCCTCAATCTAGGGTTGCTCCACCTCCAGTGTCCTCCGTTGCTACTCGAAACGTGTCGGACTATGGTGGTGGCAATACTACATCTCGATCTCCTTTACCTCAATCTCCTTCACCTCAGTCTCCTCTATCTCAATCTAGAGTTGCTCCACCTCCAGTGTCCTCCGTTGCGAGACGAAGCGTACCCAACTATCCTTACGGCACTAGTTTTACCCAAGAGCAGATTAATTATTTCATGGAAATTGCAATGGGATCTGAATTTGATTCCAGTGGAAATTCCAAAATTCGTAAATGGCAAGGTGATGTCAGAATCCAATATTTTGGAACGCCAACTCAAACAGACTTAGCAACGCTGAATACGGTCATAGAGGAGGTGAATGGGCTAGTAGGGGGAGCCATTCGGCTACAGCTTGTCCAGAATAATCCGAACGTGAGAATACGCTTTGTTCCAGAACCACAGTTTCGCAACTATGAACCGCGATACGTTCCGGTTAACTTTGGATTTTTCGCAACGAATTGGGATGCCAAGGGCACTATTCAAAGTGCGAATGTTTTGATCAATAGTCAAGGCATTACTCAAAAGGAGCGATCGCACCTAATTCGTGAGGAATTGACTCAATCGTTAGGGCTGATGCGCGATTCCTACAAATATTCAACCAGCATGTTCTATCAACCATGGACAGATGTAACCCAATATGCCGAAATTGATAAAGCCTTGATTCGGATGTTGTATAGCCCCAACATTCAAACTGGCATGACTCGGACAGAGGTACTTACAGCGATGCGAACCCTACAAGCTCGAAGCAATCCTTCTCTCAAGTTTTAGATTCACATTTTAGTCCTGTGACTTTAATTCTGGTGTAGAGGCGTCAATCGATGCCTATCTTGCGCTGATTCGCTTACCACCCAGTGTCCCTGCCACTACAATACTTGTGCAACACCTCCATTGGGCATTACCGTGCGGAGCAGCGTTGTCTCGCTTAAGTCGATGTCATCGGGAATGACATTAATCAGGGACGCCCATCGGAGATTGGCTCCAGAAAGTTGAGTACCTGTTAGGTTTGCGCCAAATAAAATTGCTGCGCCCAGATAAGCCCCTCGGAGATCTGCGCCGCTCAAATTGGCTTGAGATAAGTCAGCACCGTTCAGGTTCGCGTTCTGAAGATTGGCGTGCGAGAGATCAGCTCCATGCAGCGCTGCTTTGGTCAGATTTGTCTCGGCTAGATTGATGCCACTTAATGTTGCTTCGCTTAGCCGAGCTTCACTAAGATCCACTTGATGAAAATCGCGATGTCCTGCAGCATAACGTTTTAAGAGTTCGCTAGAGTCCATAATGTTCACCCGCTCTATAAATCACCTGATGCGATCCCTCAGAGCGTGATAGCACCGATCGCGGCTCCACTCTTGTGAGATCTAGTATCTACGTTACGCTTGATGCGCATTGATTTATATACCCAAAAGGGTGAAGTTGGTGATTGATATAAAAGCTGCTGGCTCAATATAATGCATCATTAAGAAAGCTGTAGAAAAGCATTATGTTTAGCGTTTTCAAAGCTTACGTATTAGCAGCAGATTTGGTAATGGATGTACCCGATAAAAAGACTAGTTTTTTAATTGGATACATTCGATGTAACGGATGCTAGATCAAATATTGCTAAATTAATAGGGTAATGTCCCAGATATGTTGTTGTGACTGAGAGAATCTGCTGAAATAGAGGG